>JAZUHQ010000137.1:0-4380 GCA_045641805.1 Lachnospiraceae bacterium | reverse complement strand
CCGACGATACGGGCACATTTTCTGTATGGTTTGTCGTAGCGGATCGCCAGTTCGTACATATCGTAAAGGGTACGTCTCTGAACCGGCTTGAGGCCGTCTCGGATATCAGGCAGGGCTCTGGATGTGATAACGCTCATGGCGTAGTCCACATAGGATTTCTGCATGATCTCGGCATAATCCGTGCGAATGATCTGTTCTTCTGACATGCAATCCCTCCTTAAATATCAAGCTCAGCATCCTGTGCATGCTGGTAAATGAATTCGCGTCTTGGCGGTACTTCCGTACCCATGAGCATACCGGTGATATCGGATGCGATACGGGCATCTTCGATCTCCACCTGCTTCAGGATACGGGTCTTAGGATCCAGGGTGGTTTCCCAGAGCTGGGCAGCATCCATCTCACCCAGACCTTTGTAACGCTGAAGGGTAAAGTTGCCCTTGTGGGTCTTTCTGTAGCGCTCGAGGGCGGCATCGTCATAGAGATATTCTTCCTTGCCTCTTGCAGGCATGGCTTTATAGAGCGGCGGCATGGCAATATAGACATGGCCTTCGTAGATCAGCTCCGGCATAAAGCGGTAGAAGAGGGTCAAAAGCAGTGTGCAGATGTGGGCACCGTCCACGTCCGCATCGGCCATGATGACGATCTTGTCATAGCGGAGCTTGCTTATGTCAAAGTCATTGCCGTAACCTTCGGAGAAACCGCAGCCAAAGGCATTGATCATGGTCTTGATCTCCGCGTTGGCCAGGACTTTGTCGATGCTGGCCTTCTCAACATTCAGGATCTTGCCTCGGATCGGCAGGATGGCCTGGAAGTGACGGTTGCGGGCTGTTTTGGCAGAGCCGCCGGCGGAATCACCCTCGACGATAAAGATCTCGCAGATCTTCGGGTCGCGGCTTTCGCAGTTGGCCAGCTTGCCGTTGGAGTCGAAGGAGAATTTCTGCTTGGTCAGCAGGTTGGTCTTGGCCTTCTCCTCATTCTTACGGATCTTGGCAGCGCGCTCAGCGCAGGAGAGCACGATCTTCAGTGTCTCCAGGTTTTTATCAAAGAAACGGGTGATCTCATCACCGGCCACTTTACTGGTGGCTTTGGCAGCGTCCTGGTTATCCAGTTTGGTCTTGGTCTGACCTTCAAAACGTGGATCCGGGTGCTTGATGGAGATGACCGCGGTCATACCGTTACGGATATCGGCACCGGTGAAGTTGGTGTCTTTTTCCTTGAGGACGCCAATCTCACGGGCATAGTTATTTAAAATGGTTGTGAAGGTGGTCTTGAAACCGGTGATGTGCGTGCCGCCTTCTGCGTTATAAATGTTGTTGCAGAAGCCCAGGACGTTCTCATGGAACTCGTTCACATACTGGAAAGCGCCTTCCACGGAAATGCCCTCGCATTCACCGCTGAAGCAGATGACATCATGGAGGGTTTCCTTCGTTTTATTGAGGTCCTTGATGTAGCCTGCGAGGCCTTCCGGTTCATGGTAGCTGATCTCCTCCACAGGAGAGATGCGCTCATCTCTGTAGTGGATGGTCAGTTTCGGATTCAGATAAGCCGTTTCGTGGAGACGGCTCTTGATCTCATCCTCTTTAAAGACGGTTTTTTCAAAAATCTCAGGATCCGGCAGAAAAGCGATCTTGGTACCGGTTTTTCTGCTCTTGCCGATGACAGGTAAAAGGCCGTTTTCCAGCTCGATGGTCGGGATACCTCTTTCATAATGATCGTGGTGGATCATGCCGTCACGGCTGACCTGTACATCCAGCCAGGTGGACAGGGCATTGACAACGGAGGAACCGACACCGTGAAGACCACCACTGGTCTTGTAGGCGGCATCGTCGAACTTACCACCGGCATGGAGGGTGGTGAAGACCAGACGCTCAGCGGACATGCCTTTTTTGTGCATGCCGACCGGGATACCTCGGCCGTTATCGGTAATGGTTGCAGAGCCATCTGCACCCAGGGTGACATGGATCTCGTCACAGTAGCCGGCCAGATGTTCATCCACGGAGTTGTCCACGATCTCATAGATCAGGTGGTTCAGACCCTTACGGGAAACGCTGCCGATATACATACCCGGACGCTTACGGACCGCTTCCAGGCCTTCGAGAACGGAAATGCTGTCAGCATCGTAATTCGTTACTGCCATTCGAATCATCCTTTCTATATCTAGTACATACCTGTCTGCACGCGCACCTTAAGTGAATGCAAAAGCAGGTCTTTTTTGTATAATCATCTGTTAGAAAAATGCCTTGGAAGCCTTATAAATTAAGGATTCTAAGAGTGCCATACTATCATAAACCATCTAAATTGGTTCTGTCAAGAGAAATCGAACCTATGTTCTGAAAAGGCAAAAAAACAGATTGAAAATACCATGGTTTTACGGTATAGTATATCAAGATGGGGTAGTATGCGCCCTGTTCTGATCAAATGTGAAAAGCAGCATGAAAAGGAGTAAGCGAAGTGGCATATCAGGCTTTGTACCGTAAGTGGCGTCCGGGTACCTTCGAGGAAGTGAAGGGACAGGATCATATCGTGACCACACTTAAAAACCAAATAGAGATGAACCGTGTGGGACATGCCTATCTGTTCTGCGGTACACGAGGCACAGGTAAGACATCCATTGCCAAGATCTTTGCCAAGTCCGTCAACTGTGAGCATCCCGTAAACGGCAGTCCATGTAATACGTGTGCTATGTGCAGGGCAGCCAACGAAGGCCGTTCCATGAACATGATCGAGATCGATGCGGCTTCCAACAATGGTGTTGAAAACATCCGTGAGATCCGCGATGAAGTGGCGTATTCCCCTTCCGAGGGTAAGTACAAGGTCTATATCATCGACGAGGTCCACATGCTTTCCATCGGTGCCTTCAACGCACTGCTGAAAACACTGGAAGAACCGCCTTCCTACGTCATTTTCATTCTGGCAACCACAGAAGCGCACAAGATTCCGATCACGATCCTTTCCAGATGTCAGCGCTATGATTTCAGAAGGATCACCTCCCAGACCATCGGAGACAGACTCCGTGAGCTGGTGGACGCAGAACATCTGGATGTGGAGGAAACAGCACTGAGTTATGTGGCCCGTATGGCGGATGGCTCGATGCGAGATGCCTTAAGTCTTCTGGATCAGTGTATTGCCTTTTATATCGGTCAGAAACTCACCTATGAAAATGTACTGGAAGTACTGGGAGCGGTCGATACGTCCGTCTTTGGACGGATGCTCCGCATGATTGCAGCCCAGGATACCGCTTCCCTGCTCCGCCAGCTGGATGAGATCATCATGCAGGGTCGAGAGCTGGGACAGTTCGTGGCAGACTTCACCTGGTACCTGAGAAATCTGCTCATGGTCTCTTCGGGCAGTGATGTGTCGGAGATCGTGGAGGCTTCCCGTGAACAGATGGCTGTCTACAAAGAGGAAGCAGCCCTGGTACCTGCAGAGACATTGATGCGCTATATCCGCATCTTTTCAGAACTTTCCGGTCAGGTTCGCTATGCCACACAGAAACGTGTGCTGGTGGAAGTGGCCCTCATCAAGCTGTGCCAGCCGGCAATGGAGACCGATCTGAGCGCATTGATGAACAGGATCAGTATCCTGGAACAGAAACTGGCAGGCGGTATTGTCTATGCCCAGCAGCCGGCAGCAGCCGGTATGCAGGAAGCCGCACCTGCCCATGAAGAAACCGCAAAGGTCACACAGAAGGCCTTGTCTGAGGACATCAAAATGGTGGTCTCCAGATGGAAACAGGTGACATCCGATCTTCCGGCCAGCATGAGTATCATGCTGAAAGAAGCCCAGATCTCAGAGGGCGGAGAAGGTCAGATCCGTATCGGCCTGCAAAGTGACATGGCCTACGGTTACTTTGAAAAAGAGAAGAACAGAACTGCACTTGAGGAAGCGCTGACAGAGCGCACAGGTAAGCAGATCACCGTCTTACCGGTCAAACTGGGAATGGAAACCCTGTCGGCCGGGGACTATATAGACCCACTGAAAGCATTTCAGGGAATAGAAGATATTTACGAGGAGGAATAAATCATGGCAAAAAGAGGTGGATTCCCAGGTGGTATGCCTGGTAACATGAACAATCTGATGAAACAGGCTCAGAAGATGCAGCGTCAGATGGAAGAAGCTCAGAAAGAGCTCGAGACAATGGAAGTGGAGGCATCTGCAGGCGGTGGTGCAGTAACCGTAAAGGTTTCCGGTAAGAAGGAAGTCGTTGCAGTGACCATCGATCCTGATTGTGTAGATCCGGATGATGTTGAGATGCTCCAGGATATGATCATGGCAGCAACAAACGAAGCACTTCGTAAAGTAGACGAAGTATCCCAGAAAAATATGTCCAAACTCACAGGCGGCCTTGGCGGTCTAAGTCGGGGGCCAAGCGGCCTTAGG
>JAZUHQ010000136.1:0-7764 GCA_045641805.1 Lachnospiraceae bacterium | reverse complement strand
CCAGCCGGATCATTACTGTGTGAGAACAGCGGCGATGCAGGATTATGAAGCCTTCTATGATGAGGAGATCTGCTTCAGAAAAATGATGCACTATCCGCCTGTGACCCAGATGCTTCAGCTTCTGATCGAAGGCAAAGACCGGAAGGAAGCAGAGGAAGCGGCACAGACAATGAAAAGTATTCTGGAGGAAGGGGATTTTGACGAATTTGAGATCCTCGGACCGACGGCAGGTGGTATTTCCAAAGTGAAAGACCTGTATCGGTTTGTCCTCTACATGAAACATGAAGATGAGAATGAACTGATCCGGGCAAGAGCCTTTTTGGAGGGCTATCTTGGCTGGTCAGGTAAATATAAAAATATCTATTTTAATTATGATTTAAACCCGGCAATGACCGTGTAAAACAATAGAAAAGGAGATAAAACGATGGCAATCAGACAGTTACGTTTACAGGGAGATCCTATTTTAAATAAGAAGTGCAGAGAAATCACAGAAGTGACTCCAAAGATCATTGACCTTGCAGAGGATATGATCGATACAATGTATGAAGCTAACGGTGTTGGCCTTGCAGGCCCACAGGTTGGTATTCTCAGAAGAATCTGTGTGATCGACGTTGGTGAAGGTCCAATCGTCTTCATCAATCCTGAGATCATTGAGCAGAGCGGTGAGCAGTTCGGCTCCGAGGGTTGCCTCAGTGTACCTGGTAAGGCAGGCAATGTCAGAAGACCAAACTATGTCAAGGCTAGAGCCTACGATCTGAACATGGAGCCTTTTGAAATTGAAGGCAAAGAGCTCTTTGCAAGAGCGATGTGCCATGAGTTTGAGCATCTGGATGGCCACCTCTATGTCGAGAGAGTAGAAGGCCCTCTTGAAGATGTGAACTATTCCGAGGATTAATTTCCGATATCCGAAAGGAGAGAAAAGCATGAAAGCAGTTTTTATGGGCACACCTGAATTCTCCGTGCCAACCCTTCAGAAGATGATCGATATGGGTCTGGAGATCACTGCCGTTGTCACACAGCCGGATAAGGCCAAGGGCAGAGGCAAAAAAGTGGTTTACACACCTGTTAAAGAAAAAGCCATGGCGTATAACCTGCCGGTCTATCAGCCGGTAAGAATCCGTAAGGATGAGGCTTTTATTGAAGAACTGAAAGCCATGGAGCCTGACATTATCGTTGTTGTGGCTTTTGGTCAGATCCTGCCAAAGTCTGTGCTGGATATCCCAAAACTGGGCTGTGTCAATGTCCATGCCTCCCTTCTGCCAAAGTACAGAGGTGCGGCACCGATCCAATGGGCAGTCATTGATGGCGAAACAAAGAGCGGTGTCACAACCATGATGATGGATGTGGGCCTGGATACCGGCGATATGCTGCTGAAGAGCGAGATCGATCTGGATCCAAAGGAGACCGGTGACAGTCTCCACGACAAGCTGGCAGCCATGGGCGGTGACCTTCTCGAGAAGACCATCGAAGGCCTTGTGGCAGGTACCATTGTCCCTGAAAAACAGGATGATGCCCTTGCCGGCAAATATGCAAAGATGCTGGATAAAGAGATGGGCAAGATCGATTTCACCAAGTCTGCGGTGGAGATCGAGCGTCTGATCCGCGGCCTCAATTCATGGCCAAGTGCCTATACTTACTTTAACGGCAAGACACTGAAGATCTGGGAAGCGGAGCTTGCAGAAGGCAAGGAAGGCGCATCGGTCGGCAGTATTATCAAAGTGACCAAGAAGAGCTTCATCGTTCAGACAGGTGAGGGTGCGCTGGATATTAAGCGTGTTCAGCTGGAAGGTAAAAAGCGTATGGATACAGATGCCTTCATGCGCGGCAATGCAGTCAGTGAAGGTATGATGCTTGGTGAGGAGGCCTGATCATGTACGGATATGGCTATAACCCTTATATGATGGCAATGGATCCGACCTATCTTCTGGTGATCGTCGGTGTGATCCTCTGTATGCTGGCACAGGCGAGAGTCAAGAGCACCTTTGCGACTTACTCCAAAGTCCGTTCCATGGGTCAGATGACCGGCGCTCAGGTCGCCAGACAGATCCTGAATTACAAAGGTCTTTATGATGTGCAGGTGCTCCATGTATCCGGCAGTCTGACAGACCATTATGATCCTGTCAAACGTACTGTCAGTCTCTCTGACAGTGTCTATAGTTCCATGAGTGTGGCTGCCATCAGTGTAGCGGCTCATGAGTGTGGTCATGCCATCCAGCATGCCAAAGCCTATGCACCTCTCAAGATCCGCAGCGCCCTTGTGCCGGTTGCCAATATCGGTGCTTCTGTCAGCTGGCCCCTGATCCTGATCGGTATCGTGATGGGCGGAAGCAGTGTGCTGGTCAATATCGGTGTGTGGATGTTTACGATCGTTGTCCTCTTTCATCTGGTGACCCTGCCGGTAGAATTCGATGCCTCCAAACGAGGTCTTGGTCTGCTGTATGATGCAGGTATCCTTTATGGCGAGGAGAACCGTTATGCCAAAGCAGTACTTGGTGCGGCAGCACTGACTTATGTGGCAAGTGCCGCTTCCATGGCACTTCAGCTGCTCCGTCTGCTTCTGATCACACAGAGATACAGAGGAAGAAGAGATTAATCATTGATGGAAAATACAAATCAGACAAGAGAGATCGTGTACGATATGCTCCTGGAAACTTTCAGAGAGCATACCCCTTCCCACATCCTCCTGTCACAGACATTAAGCAAATATCAATATTTAGATAAAAAGGAACGCGCCTTTATCAGCAGACTCTACCGCGGTACACTGGAATACCAGATCTTTCTGGATGCAGTGATCGGTCAGTTCTCATCCGTCAAGGTGAATAAGATCAAACTGCCGGTCCGCACGATCCTGAGAATGGGTATCTATCAGATCATGATGATGGATCATATCCCGGACAGTGCAGCCTGTGATGAGTCCGTCAAGCTTGCCAAACGTCATGGTTTCAAGACCTTAAGTGCTTTTGTCAACGGCGTGCTCCGCAACGTTTCAAGAAAGAAAAACGAGATCGTCTACCCGGATGAACAGAAGGATCCTGCGGGCTATCTCTCCATGAAATATTCACTGCCATTGTGGCTGGTGCAGATGTGGATGAAGAGCTACGGCAGAGAGACAACCGAAAAGATGGCCGCCGCCATGCTGGCTGAGCAGACCACTTCGGTTCGAATCCGTCTGCCACTGAGTGAAAAGGCAGCCCTGACGGCAGGCCTGAGACTTCAGGAGATACAGGTTGAGGATGGCCGGATGGTGCCGGATGCCCTGAAGCTTTCCGGTTATGACTATCTGGGAGAAGTGGAAGCCTTCACTGAGGGCAAGATCACCGTTCAGGATGAGAGTACCATGCTGGCTGCCTATGCAGCAGGCATTCATGAGGGTGACCACATCATCGATGTGTGTGCGGCTCCCGGTGGTAAGACCATGCATATGGCCGATCTGCTCAAGGGAACCGGCCGTGTGATCTCCAGAGACCTCACAGAGGATAAGATCTTCCGTATCGAAGAGAATATCACGCGTACAGGTCTTACCAATGTAGAGACACAGGTCTGGGATGCCACTGTCCTCTCCGAGAAGGATGTGGAGACGGCAGATATCGTCATGGCCGATCTGCCATGTTCCGGTCTGGGCGTTCTGGGACGCAAATCCGATATCAAACTGACGGCAAGCAAAGAGAAGATACATCAGCTGGCAGAGCTTCAGAGACAGATCCTCTCTGTGATCTGGCAGTATGTCAAACCGGGCGGCGTGCTGGTTTACTGTACCTGCACGATCGCAGAGGAAGAGAATCAGAAGAATGCCAAGTGGTTTGAGAAGCACTTTCCGTTTGAAGCGGAATCCCTGGACCCTTATATTCCGGCCTATCTTCATAATGAAGAGACAGCAAAGGGTATGATCCAGATCCTGCCGGGACAGTATGATTCCGATGGCTTCTTTATTGCCCGTTTCAGAAGAAAGAAATAGAAATAGAAAAAGATGATTATAGAAAAAACAGATATTAAATCGATGACACTGGAAGAACTGGAAGCTTTTGTCACAGGTCCTCTTGGGGAGAAGAAGTTCCGTGCCAAACAGATCTATGAATGGATGCATGTGAAGCTGGCGGATTCTTTTGATGACATGAGCAACCTGTCAAAGCCCCTCAGAGAAAAACTCAAGGCACAGTGTTATCTGACCAAGCTGGAGATCGCGGAAAAGTATGTATCCAAGATCGACGGCACAGTGAAATATGTTTTTAAGCTTCGAGATGACAGAGTCATTGAGAGTGTCTTAATGAAATACAAGCATGGCAATTCCGTCTGTATCTCCTCTCAGGTCGGCTGCAGAATGGGTTGTAAGTTCTGTGCCTCCACCCTTTTGGGTCTGGAGAGACACATGACCGCCTCTGAGATGCTGGATGAGATCTATCAGATCCAGAAGGACTCCGGGGAGCGCGTCTCCAACGTTGTTGTCATGGGTACCGGCGAACCGCTGGACAACTATGATGCCCTGATCCGTTTTGTGGACCTTCTGTCCAATGACAGAGGCATCAACATCAGTCAGCGCAACATTACGGTTTCCACCTGTGGTCTTGTGCCAAAGATCTATGAGATGGCAGATCTGAAACTTCAGATCACACTGGCGATCTCCCTGCATGCAGTCAGCGATGAGAAACGCCGTGAGCTCATGCCGATCGCCAATACCTACAGTATCGCGCAGCTTCTGGAAGCCTGCCGCTACTACTACAAACAGAACAACAGACGTATTACCTTCGAGTACAGCCTGGTGAAAGATGTGAATGACAGCAAGGAAGATGCCAGAGCGCTGGCAAACCTTTTGGAGGGCATCAACTGTCATATCAACCTTATTCCGGTCAATCCGATCGAGGAGAGATCCTACCGCCAGAGCGAGGCAGAGGCCGTCCAGCGCTTCAAAAATCTGCTTGAAAAACTGGGAAGAAATGTTACTATTAGAAGGGAAATGGGCAGAGATATACAGGCTGCCTGTGGACAGCTTCGCAAAAAATACATGGATGAAACTTCAGTAAAGGAGGGATAACATGCAAGCATATGCTAAGACAGATGTGGGCTGTGTGAGAACCATGAACCAGGATGTGTTCTTCTACTCAACAGAACCCGTGGGACCTTTCCCAAATCTGTTTATCGTTGCAGATGGTATGGGTGGACACCAGGCCGGTGATTATGCATCCAGATATACCATTCAGACATTTATTGAATACATCTTACAGGCTCCGCAGGAATCCCTGATCACACTGATTGACAAAGGTATTTCTGATGCGAACACCAAAGTGATGGAAAAATCGCTCTCAGAGGAAGCCCTCGCAGGCATGGGTACCACCATTGTTGTGGGCTTTGTTGAGAACGATCAGTTATATGTCGCCAATGTGGGTGACAGCCGCCTCTACCTGATCAGTGATGAGATCACACAGGTCACAGAGGATCATTCCTTTGTGGCGGCCATGGTCAGAGCCGGAGAGCTCTCACCGGAAGAAGCCAGAAAACATCCGGATAAGAACGTGATCACCCGTGCGATCGGTGTGGCATGGGATGTCAAGGCTGATTTCTTTGAGGTGGATCTCCAGAAAGGTGACCGTATTCTTTTATGTACAGACGGACTTTCCAACATGGTCAGCGATGAGCGCATGTTTGAGATCCTGTCTCAGTGTGAAATGGAAGATTCCGCCGAGCTTCTGATCGAGGAAGCCAAAAAGAACGGCGGTACAGATAACGTAACAGCAATTGTATTAGACCCGGAGATTAAGGAGGTGAACGAATGGTAGGAGCAGGTACGGTCCTTGTCAACAGATATGAGATTCTGGAAAAAGTAGGATCAGGTGGAATGGCCGATGTCTATAAGGCCAAGGATTCCGCACTGAACCGTTTTGTGGCGATCAAGATCTTAAAACAGGAATACAGCACAGACGCCACATTCGTTAAGAAATTTAAGGTGGAAGCACAGTCTGCAGCCGGTCTTTCACATCCGAATATCGTCGGTGTTTATGATGTCGGTGAAGAGAATGGCACGCATTTCATCGTCATGGAACTTGTACAGGGTATTACCCTGAAAAACTATATTGATATGAAGGGCAAGCTGGCCATCCGTGAGGCACTTAACATTTCCGTTCAGATCGCCTCCGGCCTGAGTGCAGCCCATGGCAACCGTGTCATCCATCGTGATATCAAGCCTCAGAACATCATTATGTCCAGAGACGGCAAAGTCAAAGTCACAGACTTTGGTATTGCCAAGATGGCAGATTCCACCACTGTGACAACCACAGCGGCAGGAACGGTTCATTACATCTCTCCTGAACAGGCGAGAGGCGGCTACAGCGATGAGAAGAGCGATATCTATTCTCTTGGTATCACCATGTACGAGATGGTTACAGGCCGTGTGCCTTTTGAAGGCGAGACCAATGTAGCAGTTGCACTCCTTCACATTCAGGGTGAAATGACACCACCAAAGGAACTGGAACCATCCATTCCTGAAAGTTTTAATAAGATTATTTTAAAGTGTACCCAGAAGCGTCCGGAGAGACGTTATGCATCCGCTAAGGAGCTGATCTCCGATCTGCGTAAGGTACTGACCCATCCGGATGGAGACTATGTGGTTCTTCCGGGTGTCGTTCCTGTCGGTAAGACGATCGTCATGAATGATGATGATATCAATACCATCAAGGAAGCAGAT
This sequence comes from Lachnospiraceae bacterium, assembly GCA_045641805.1. Taxonomy (GTDB): domain Bacteria; phylum Bacillota; class Clostridia; order Lachnospirales; family Lachnospiraceae; genus Coprococcus_A. Next base: position 1,088 of record JAZUHQ010000136.1, on the reverse strand, counting down.
ATGAACTCCAGAACAAAAAAGATCGATCCTGAGACGATCGAAAAAGAACTGGCAGCAGCCAAGCCGGTTCAGAAGGCCCCTCAGGTGATCAGTTCTGAAGAGGATGATCTGGATGATGAGGATGAGGAATCCAACTCCACTTTATCCAAAGTGATGATGGGACTTGGCATTGCCGGTTTCCTGGTTCTCCTGGCAGTCATCGCGATCCTCGTGCTGAACATTCTCGGTGTGATCGGTGGCCACAGAAAGAAACCTGTGGAGACAGAGCCAATGGCGACTGAGCAGCAGACAGAAACTCAGACAGAAACAGAAGCCAATCAGCTCATTGATGTTCCTGAAGTCCTCGGAATGACAGAGACTCAGGCCAAGAATGTCCTTAGCGGCAGAGGCTTCATTGTGGAAGTTGTGGAAGGTTCTTCTGAAGAGTATGAAGAAGGCGAGATCTATGACCAGATCCCGGCAGCCAGAGAACAGGCTGAAAGAGGTTCCACTGTCATGGTCTATGTCAATGCCAACAAACCAACGGTAGAGCTTGTGGATGTGGCCGATATGGATTATACACAGGCAAAGGCGAAACTGGAAAGCCTTGGTTATGTTGTCAGCCTTGAGTTTGAAAACCACGATACCATCTATAAAGATCACGTCATCCGTACACAGCCTGAGGCAGGCAGCCAGGTGGCTAAGAATGACCAGATCACTTTATATATCAGCAGCGGTAAGGCCATCAAAGAAGTCGTGATGCCTTCCCTGTTCGGTAAAACACTGGATGAAGCGATCGAAGAGATCAAAGCATCCAATCTGACATACTATACCAAGTACTATGATTACAGTGAGGATTATCCTGAAGGACAGGTTATGAACCAGAGCGTGAGTGCTGGTTCCAGTGTCGAGGAAGGCACCAGCATCACACTGACGATCAGTCTTGGTAAGAAGGTAGAGACACCACCTCAGGAAGTACAGCCTCAGGAACCTGAAGAACCTGAACATCATGAGGAAACCCATACAGCGACTGTCTTTGTGCCTAGCCCATTCGGCGTGGATATCAACACAGGCGGTGAGAACAAGGTGTTTACAGAAGGTACGGTTTC
>JAZUHQ010000135.1:0-2000 GCA_045641805.1 Lachnospiraceae bacterium | reverse complement strand
AGCCATAGCACCGGAAACGATGGTTGCTGTTGTTGCACAGAACACAAGGTTGAAAATGAAATTGGACCAGTCGAAGTTTGCATACTGAGTAAAGATATCAAAACCCGGCTTACCTATAAATCCCATCATGTCTTCGCCAAGTAAGAGGCCAAAACCGATCGCAATAAATGTACAAGTACCAATACAGAAGTCCATCAGGTTCTTCATGATGATGTTACCGGTATTTTTTGCTCTGGTGAAACCTGCCTCAACCATTGCGAAACCAGCCTGCATCCAGAATACCAGTGCAGCACCGATCAGGAACCATACGGCAAATAAATGGCCGTCTACCAATGTTAAAATTTCTTCTGTCATAATTCATATCCTTCTTTCTTATGTTTTCAGGTTCTGCGGATCAGAGACCTGTTTGTTGAAAACGGTTATCCCGTTTGAAGCCCCCTTAAAGCCCCGGGTTCCCTCTGCCCGGTCTTTTTCCCCCGAATACATCTGCTTCGGCAACAAATCCTATGTATCCGTTATGTTTGTCCTTGTTAAAAACGAAAGGCACGTTCCCTGTAAGCAGGAAACGCGCCTTTGCGTTCAATCATGGACTCTATTGAATTGCTTCCTATACGTAGAACAGCATCTTGCTGTATGTTGGGTATGGGAAGTAAGAATCTGGAACAAATGCCTCGATCTGATCTGCGACTGCTCTGATCTTATCCATCTGAACAAGTACTTCATCGTGGTAGAAGCGAGCCAGTTCAAGCTGATCTTCGATTGTCTCTGCCTTAGCAAGCATATCTTCAAGTGGATCTGTCAGATCTGCAACTTCATCGAACATCACTGCGATCTTCTCAAAGAGTCTTGTATCAGCAGCTGTAGGTACCTTATCAGAGATAGCTCTCTTTGTAAGGATGGAGTTACCAAGAACATCCATGTAATCTGTGATCGCTGGCATGAAATCATTGTGGATCATGTCGCACAGAGTCTTACCTTCGATATGAAGAAGCTTGTTGTAGTTCTCAAGAAGGATCTCGTATCTGGATGTGATCTCAAGCTCTGAGAATACGCCATGCTTTGTGAAAAGCTCAATGTTCTTTGGAGCAATGAATGCTGGAAGTGCATCCGGTGTGGACTTAAGGTTGTAAAGACCACGTCTTGCTGCTTCTTCTACCCACTCATCTGTGTAACCGTTACCATTGAAGATGATTCTCTGGTGATCGATCAGTGTCTTCTTGATGAGGTCGTGGATCTTATCCTGAAGTTCTTCAGGTGCAGCACCTTCAAGTACTTCACTAAACTGTCTGAGTACTTCTGCAACAGCTGTGTTGAGAACGATGTTAGGCGTTGCAACAGAAGCTGTGGAACCAAGGGATCTGAACTCGAACTTGTTACCTGTGAAGGCAAATGGTGATGTTCTGTTACGGTCTGTTGTATCTCTTGTGAAGTGAGGAATAACAGATGCGCCAACTTCCATAACCACTTTCTTCTCTGTCTCAAGGGAACCATTGCTCATGATGGACTCAACGACTCTTGTCAGCTCATCGCCAAGGAAAATGGAGATGATCGCTGGAGGTGCTTCGTTTGCGCCAAGTCTATGGTCATTACCTGCAGATGCAACAGAGACACGAAGCATATCTGCATAATCATCAACTGCTTTAATGATCGCTGCGAGGAATACAAGGAACTGTGTATTCTCAGCAGGTGTCTTACCAGGATCGAGAAGGTTCACACCATCGTTTGTGGACATGGACCAGTTGTTATGCTTACCGGAACCGTTGATGCCTTCGAATGGCTTCTCATGAAGGAGACATACAAAATCATGCTTGTCAGCAACCTTTCTCATAATCTCCATTGTCAGCTGATTGTGATCAACCGCAACATTAGTTGTATCAAATACTGGTGCAAGCTCATGCTGTGCTGGAGCAACCTCATTATGCTTAGTCTTAGCAGGAATGCCAAGCTTCCAGAGTTCTTCATCAAGTTCCTTCATATAAGCTGCTACTCTAGGTCTAAGC
>JAZUHQ010000134.1:0-2867 GCA_045641805.1 Lachnospiraceae bacterium | reverse complement strand
TCTGGATAAAGCCGTGACTTATACACAGAACAGACGCGCGTATTTAGATACCTATCTGCAAGATGGCCGCTGCAGTCTCTCAAACAATCTCAGCGAGAATGCGATCAGACCATTTACCGTAGGGCGTGAGTATTCCGGCCTCCGTGTCCCTATAATCCGGGGTATTGGAAACCGCTGTTCCGTTTAGACGGAAACCATCATTCCAGTGTTGTGGAAACCACCAAGTTACGATCTTAAAATAGAGACATACGCTAATGCGTAAATCTATTTTAAGGAGGTCAAACGTATGACCAAATATCGTGAGATTCTAAGACTTGCCAGTCTTGGAATCAGTCAACAGAGAATCGCCGATAGCAGCGGCGTCTCTAAGAAAACAGTCAATCGTGTTATCAAAAGAGCCAAAGAGTTAAGTATCTCCTGGCCTCTTGGTGAGAACGAGACTGATGCTGTGCTTGCGGAAATGTTATTCCCTGCAGCACCGAGGTCAGTTACATCCAATAAAAAGATGCCTGACTTTGATTACATCCAAAAGGAGCTGCTCCGAAATGGAGTTAACAAAAAGCTTCTTTGGACTGAATATCTGGAGGAATGCCGTCTGTCAGGCGACGAGCCTCTTATGTATTCCCAGTTCTGTTATCATATCCAACAGGATGAACAGAAACGCCATGCTTCAATGCATATCGGCAGAAAACCAGGTGAACAGATCGAAGTTGACTGGGCCGGTGATCCAGCAAAGATCATCGATCCTGATACCGGTGAGATCATCAATGCTTTCCTGTTTGTCGGAGTGATGACTTATAGTCAGTACCCATATGTAGAAGCATTTATCAACGAAAAGCAGAAAGCTTGGATTGCAGCTCATGTACATATGTATGAATACTTTGGCGGCGTTACAAGGATACTGGTTCCTGATAACTGTAAAACAGCCGTCATACATAACAGGAGCTGGTATGACCAACAGGTTAATGCTGTTTATCATGAGATGGCTGAGCATTATAACACAGCTATCATCCCTGCACGTGTAAGGGCACCAAAAGATAAACCAAATGCAGAAGGAACCGTTGGAATTATTTCTACTTGGATTACTGCAGCGCTCAGAAATGAACAGTTCTTTTCCCTTGCTGAATTAAATACAGCAATTCGTAAGAAGCTAGATGAATTTAGCCGTCGGCCTTTTCAAAAGAAAGAAGGCAGTCGGTATGATATCTTCCACGACGAAGAACTGCCATTACTGGCCAAACTACCGGCTACCCCTTATGAACTTGCAGAGTGGAAAACGGCCACTGTGCAGTTTAATTATCACATATCTGTTGACGGAATGCTATACTCCGTACCTTTCGAATATATTAAACGAAAGGTAGATGTGAGGGTAACCGACACAACAATAGAGATTTTTTATAATCACAACCGTGTTGCTTCCCACAGACGTCTCTATGGACGCAAGGGACAATACAGCACTATTACAGAACATATGCCTGAAGACCATCAGAAATATCTTGAATGGAATGGCGATCGCTTCCGTAAATGGGCTGAACGAATCGGAATAAATACAAGCAAGGTGGTCAATGCACTACTTGCCTCCCAAAGGGTGGAACAACAATCCTACCGTAGCTGTATGGGACTTTTAAAGCTTGCAGATAAATACTCTGTCGACAGACTAGAGGCTGCATGTGCAAAAGCCCTGACATATACAGCAAGTCCTAGCTATAAAAGTATAAAAAACATCTTAGCTGTAGGACAGGATAAACAAGTATCAAGCATAAAGGATACTAAAACCGCAAACACCCAGAACAAACACGCACTTACAAGAGGTGCTGATTATTACAGGAGGTAAGAATCGTGACCAACCAGAGTACAATTGACAAGTTAATCGAGATGCATATGAAACCAATGGCTGATGCCTTCGTTATCCAGAAGGATGACCCTAAGATGAAGGATGTCTCATTTGAAGACCGCTTTGGAATGCTTGTAGATATAGAATACAGCCATCGTAAAAGCAATAGTCTCAAGCGCCTGATAAAGAATGCAGGTTTTGATCAGACTGATGCATCTATAATAGATATAAACTATACATCTGGACGTAAGCTCAACAGAGAGCTGATATCCAGACTGGCAACATGTGAGTACATCAGAGAACGCAGGAACATATTTATCACTGGCGCTACAGGAAGCGGCAAAACTTATATGGCATGCGCATTTGGTATGGAAGCCTGTAAACAGCGTTACAGGACAGTTTATGTTCGTCTGCCTGATTTGCTTCTTGAGTTGGAGATGGCACGTAATGAAGGTACTTATAAAAAAGTCCAGAATAAATATGCCAACCCAGTTCTTCTCATCATTGATGAATGGCTCTTATTAAAACCAACTGATGCAGAGCAGCATGACATCATGGAACTTCTCCATCGGAGAAGGAAGAAATCGTCCACTATCTTTTGCTCGCAGTATCATCAATCTGGATGGTATGACCAGTTAGGTGGTGATGAAAGTCCTTTAGCAGAAGCTATTCTTGACCGTATCAAACATGATGCATATAAAATAAATATCGTTCCTACCGATCCAACCAACTACCGATCTATGCGAGAGGTATATGGTCTGGATCCATCAATGAGCGAATAATAATTATCGGTAGGGTACTGTTCTGAATTTCTATTCAGAGCAGTGGCTCTGCCACACGGGAATTTATCTGCTATCGGTTTCCATTATCCCGGACAGTTGGTTTCCTGTTTGCCGGACAGGCGGTTTCACCGCAGCGGAATAATCACATACTCTTCCTCTTCTGCTTTCTGTTCCAGTACTGCAGCAGTCTCTGCATACTGTTCAGCTGTAGATGCATCATACTCCAAGATAGGAGTTACCTGCAGAGACAG
>JAZUHQ010000133.1:0-4530 GCA_045641805.1 Lachnospiraceae bacterium | reverse complement strand
GGTCACCGGACAGGATGATAACATACTGTGGGTTGTAGCGTTCAATGAAAGAAATATTCTCATAAATAGCGTTAGCTGTTCCTTTATACCAGTCAGAGCCTTCTGCCTTCTGGTATGGAGGTAATACATGAACACCACCATAAAGTCTGTCAAGATCCCAAGGCTGGCCATTGCCAATATATTCATTTAAAACAAGTGGCTGATACTGTGTAAGGATACCTACTGTATCAATACCGGAGTTTACACAGTTAGACAGTGGGAAATCGATGATTCGATACTTGCCACCGAAAGGAACTGCAGGTTTAGCCAGCTTCTGAGTCAATGCATATAATCTGGATCCCTGACCGCCGGCAAGAAGCATAGCAACTATTTCTTTGCCCATAATAATCCCCTTTCAATTACTAAAAAGATATTCACATATATTGTACTACAATTAAGACAAAAATACCATCTTTTTTATTCAAAATGTCCATCATTTTTGCATTTTTCCATAGAAATTGTTCATATTGTATATGCTATTTTAATATACCTGCTTTTATAGTCATAGCTGCGCCATGCTGCATTCGGGATCCGTCCTCACAGAATGCTTTGTTTCCGCAAGGATCCGCCGCTCTCCTTCCCCACTCTCAGCCTAATCTTCCTTGACAAGGCAGGAGTGACAGTATAAAATATCATAGGTTATTATGCGCTTTTTGGAGGAAAAATCAATGGCTGATTTTAAGAAAGAGATCGAGCGTCGTCGTACGTTCGCCATCATCTCCCATCCTGATGCCGGTAAAACAACACTGACAGAGAAATTCCTTCTCTACGGTGGTGCCATCAACCTTGCCGGTTCCGTTAAAGGTAAGCATACAGCACGTCATGCTGTGTCCGACTGGATGGAAATCGAGAAGGAACGTGGTATTTCCGTTACCTCTTCCGTCATGCAGTTTAATTATAACGATTATTGTATTAACATTCTGGATACACCGGGACATCAGGACTTCTCAGAAGATACCTACCGCACACTGATGGCAGCTGACTCTGCAGTCATGGTCATTGATGCTTCCAAGGGTGTAGAGGCACAGACTATCAAACTTTTCAAAGTCTGTGTCATGAGACATATTCCGATCTTCACATTCATCAACAAGCTGGACCGTGAAGCCCAGGATCCATTCGACCTGATGGAGGATATTGAATCCGTTCTCGGCATTCACACATGTCCGATCAACTGGCCGATCGGTTCCGGTAAAGATTTCAAGGGTGTTTATGACAGACAGACCCGTCATATCCACGCTTTCACAGAAAACAACAATGGTGCCAAGGCAGCTTCCGATATGGACCTGACTATGGATTCTCCGGAACTGGAATCCGCACTCGGCTCCGATCTCTATGAGAGACTCTGTGACGATATCGAGCTTCTGGATGGTGCCAGTGACGAACTGGATATGGACCTTGTCACAAAGGGCCAGCTCTCTCCTGTTTTCTTCGGTTCCGCCCTCAACAACTTCGGTATTGAGATCTTCCTGAATTACTTCCTGGATATGACAATGCCACCACTTTCCAGAAATTCCAACGAAGGTGTGATCGATGCCTTCGATCCAAATTTCTCTGCATTTGTTTTCAAGATCCAGGCCAACATGAACAAGGCACACCGTGACCGTATTGCCTTCATGCGTATCTGTTCCGGTAAGTTCGATGCTGAGAAGGAAGTTTACCACGTACAGAGTAAGAAGAAACTTCGTCTTTCCCAGCCACAGCAGCTGATGGCTTCCGAGAGAAAGGTTATCAGCGAAGCCTACGCCGGTGATATCATTGGTGTCTTCGATCCAGGTATGTTCTCCATCGGTGACACAGTCTGTGCACCGGGCGGCAAGTTTGCCTACGAAGGTATCCCTACTTTCGCACCTGAGCATTTCGCCAAGGTCAGACAGGTCGATACCATGAAACGTAAGCAGTTCATCAAAGGTATCTCCCAGATCGCCCAGGAAGGTGCGATCCAGATCTTCCAGGAATACAACACAGGTATGGAAGAAATCATCGTCGGTGTTGTTGGTGTTCTTCAGTTCGATGTCTTAAAGCATCGTCTTCAGGCAGAATACGGCGTAGAGATCCGTCTCGAGTCCATGCCTCACGAGTACATCCGCTGGATCGAGAACTGGGATGAGATCGATCCTGCAAAGATCATCGGTACATCCGATATGAAACGAATCAAAGATCTGAAGGGCAATCCACTGCTCATCTTCATTCATGAGTGGGCCGTTCAGACAGTCCTTGATAAGAATAAAGGCCTGAAACTCTCTGAGTTCGGCCGCTGGTAAAACGAAATCTTAAGCATGAAAAGGGACCAGGTTCACGCGTAATGAACTTCTATGATAGAGAAGTATCATTAGACGTGAACCTGTTCCTCTGTTTGATAAGTCAATAACGCTTATTCTTCTGTTTTTTCAGCGTCTTCGGCTGCTTCTTCTACTGCTTCAGCAGCTTCCTCAACAGCTTCCTCTACTGCTTCAACCGCCTCTTCAACAGCTTCTGCAATTTCTTCAGCTGCCTCTTCTACGATCTCTTCCTCGGAATCCTCTTCCTCGATGATCACGATCTCTGCACCACACTTAGGACAGAATGCGGAATCCTTGCTCACTTCGCTGTGGCACTGAGGACAGATCACGGTGCCTCTTAAAGAAGCGACCATCTGCTCTGCTTCCATCACTGCTGCCTTTGCGTCAGCGATCTCCTGGCAAAGAGCTGTCAGTTCTTCAGGAAGTTCGCCCTCTGCATACTTCTCATAAAAGCTCTTACCAAGTTTAGCGTAGGCTTCATCCAGTTTACGTTCAATGGATGTCTTACGTACTTTTGCTTTCTGAAGTTCAAGCACCTCATTGGATTTCTTAAGTGCTGACTCAGATGTCTTCTGAAGTGTTACAGTCACATCAGACAGGTTCTTTTTCAGATCATCAAAAAATGCCATATATGTACCCTCCTTAATATGTATGGTTTGGCAGTGCAGGGATACCTCTCATGGAGATGATCGGTGCACCTTTCTTTTCAATGTAAGGTCTTGTGATGGTCACGGAACCAATGTTGTCATCCTTAGGAATCACATACATGATATCCAGCATGAATTCCTCGATAATGGAACGAAGTGCTCTGGCACCTGTTTTTCTGGCCAGTGCACGCTCAGCGATCAGCGCAAGCGCATCATCATTGAATTCCAGTTTGACCTCATCCAGCTCCAGAAGCTTCTGATACTGCTTCAGGATCGCATTCTTTGGTTCTTTCAGAATACGGACCATCATCTCCTGGTTGAGTCCCTCCAGTGTGAAGATGATCGGCAGACGACCGATAAACTCAGGGATCATACCAAAAGCACGCAGATCATCGATGGTCACGTGACGCACGATATTCGAATCATGATCGAAACGGTCTTTCAGATCCGCACCAAAACCGATGGAACTGTTTTCTGTCAGACGTTCTTTAATGATATTTTCAAGATCAGGGAAAGCACCACCGCAGATAAAGAGAATATTGCGGGTGTCCACGGTTGCCAGCGGCACCATGGCATTCTTGTTGGTTGCACCGACAGGCACTTCCACCTCACTTCCCTCAAGCAGCTTTAAAAGGCCCTGCTGTACGGATTCACCGCTGACATCGCGGCTGGTCGTGTTTTTCTTTTTCGCGATCTTATCGATCTCATCGATAAAGATAATACCCTGCTGGGCTCTCTCGACATCGTTATCGGCTGCTGCCAGAAGCTTGGAAACCACACTCTCGATATCATCACCGATATAGCCCGCTTCTGTCAGAGAAGTGGCATCTGTGATCGCCAGTGGAACATCCAGAAGTTTCGCCAGTGTTTTGACGAGATACGTCTTACCGCAACCGGTAGGACCGATCATGAGGATGTTGGATTTATCGATCTCGATATCATCCGTCAGGTTGGCAGCGACACGTTTATAATGATTGTAGACAGCGACGGAAATGACCTTCTTGGCATATTCCTGGCCGACCACATATTCATCCAGTTTTCCTTTCAGCACATGAGGCGCAGGGATCTTCTTAATATCAAAGATCGGCTTTGCCGCTTCATCAGGATTCTGTTTTTTCAGTTTCTGTTTATCAGGCGTGGTCTTTTTGAAACGGTCCATATCCATTCCACCCGGGAACATATCGCCCAGATTCATACCACCCAGTTTACTGAAGTCAATATTGCTGGAGTCCACAAACTGGAAACTCTTTTCCATACAATCTGTGCAGACACACATATCCATGTTTGGAATGCGCAGCATCTTACCTGCCTTGCTCTCCGGTCTGTGGCACATACAACATATATCTTCAAATTCATTATCATTCTGATTACTCACACTCTGTCCTCCTTGCCCTTACAGGGCTTCGAATAGTATCATTATATGCTAAAGCCCTTTTGATTTCAATTGATTAATCCTAAACAAAGCATAAACAAAAAACGTGCAAAAACGAAAGAAAACATAAGACAAGAAAAGACAATGCGGATCCGAAGACATAAAGGAAGGAGATACCCGGGTATCTCCTTCC
>JAZUHQ010000132.1:0-3667 GCA_045641805.1 Lachnospiraceae bacterium | reverse complement strand
AACCGTGGTATTATGCACAACTACTGCAGTCAGACACAGACCATCAGGGCCAGTGTGGCAGAAGTGTAAAAAAGTAACAGAAGGGAAATAGAAAAAGAATGATCAAAACCGTTGCGTCGGTGCAGCTTCCGGTAGATGAAGTGCTCACCATTCAGAAAAGACGCCTTAAACCGGACAAAAAACAGAAAAACATGAAAAGGATCAGTATCGTTACCGGTATCCACGGTGACGAACTGGAGGGCCAGTATGTCTGCTTCGAACTGGCCAGAAGAATTGAGGCAGCGTTCGATCAGCTGGCCGGTATCGTCGATATCTATCCGGCCATGAATCCATTGGGTATCGATTCCATCACACGAGGCATTCCTGCCTTTGACCTGGATATGAACCGACTCTTCCCGGGTAACTCCGATGGCAACATGACCGAGTACCTGGCCGCCGAGATCATCAAGGATGTGTCCGGCTCTGACCTGGTCGTGGATATCCATGCCAGCAACATTTATCTGACAGAGATTCCTCAGATCCGTATCAATGAGCTCCATGAGGAGGAACTGGTTCCGCTGGCAGAAAAAGCCAACGTCGATTTCATCTGGGTCCATGGCGCCAGCACCGTTCTTCAGTCCACCTTTGCCTACAGCTTAAACAGCACAGGCACCCCATGTCTTGTTGTTGAGATGGGTGTGGGCATGCGTATCACCAAAGCCTACGGCGACCAGATGGTGGACGGTATTTTCAGCCTCATGAAAGAACTGGGCATCTGGAAGGGTCAGGCCCCTGAGTCCAGAAAAGCCATTATCTCCAAAGATCCGATGGATGTCAGCTATCTCAATGCCTCTGTAGGTGGTCTTTTTATCCAGCACGTGCATCATTGGGAGAAACTGAAGAAGGGGGATCTGATCGGTCAGATCATCGACCCTTTAAGTGGAAAAGTTCTGGACGATGTCCTGTCTCCTGTGGATGGCGTTCTCTTTACGATCCGCGAGTATCCGATCGTGGATGAAGGCTCCCTTGTGGGAAGATTACTGCGAGAGGAGGCTTACAGATCATGAAAAAGAAGATCATCTATGAGATCAAGGGACTTTACCGCGACAATTTCCGTGTGACAGGCTATGAGTTCGGTAAGGGCAAGAAGAGCGTGTGTATTGTCGGTACCATGCGAGGCAATGAAGTCCAGCAGCTTTACTGCTGTTCCCAGCTGGTAAAGAAGTTCAAGCAGCTGGAAGCCGAGGGACGTATCACACCAGGTCATAAGATCCTCATCATTCCTAGCTGCAACCCTTACTCTCTGAATATCCAGAAGCGTTTCTGGCCGATCGACAATACGGATATCAACCGTATGTTTCCGGGCTATGACCTGGGCGAGACAACCCAGCGTATTGCAGATGGTGTCTTCAAAGAGATCATGGATTATGAGTACGGTATTCAGTTCACCTCCTTCTATATGCCGGGTGAATTCATGCCGCATATCCGTATGATGGACGAGGGCTATAGCACCATTGAGACAGCCCTCAAGTTTGAAATGCCTTATGTTGTTGTCCGTAAGGTCCGCCCTTACGATACGGCTACCCTCAACTACAACTGGCAGGTATGGGATACCCAGGCCTACAGTTTCTATACAACTTCCACGACCACGATCGATCCGAATGCAGCAGGACAGGCCGTGCTGAGTATCATGAAGTTCATGGCTTCCCTCGGCATCATCCGTTATCAGTCCTTCGGCATGAAAAAACAGGCGACCGTGGTGGCCGACACCGATCTGATCAGTGTACAGACGGCCAAATCCGGTATTTTCCAGCCACTCGTCAAAGTCGGCGATTTTGTGGCGGAAGGTACACCACTTGCGCAGATCGTTCACCCGTATGAAGGTGAGATCATGGAAACCCTGTATGCACCGCTTGATTCGAAGGTTTTCTTCATGCATACAGATCCACTGACCTACGCCAATACCGCGGTGGTCAAACTGGTCGGCGTAGAATAAATCGTTTACTATTCTCCTTCATTGGGCACATACTGCATCCTCGTATGCAGTATGTGCCTTGTGTTATTATCGGACATCGCTTGTGATGCAAATGGACCTGAAAAAGTGGGATATACGATGCATTTTTTCGAAGGGGTCTATTGGAAATTTCGATGGAGGGGCGTATAATAAGGGACATATGTGTTATATAAAGAGGAGGATTCTAATTTATGAAAGAGCGTGAGAGCTTTGGCTCCAGACTGGGATTTATCCTGGTTTCAGCCGGCTGTGCGGTCGGCCTTGGTAATGTATGGAAATTCCCATATATCTGTGGTGAAAACGGCGGTGCGGCATTTATTCTGATCTATCTGGTATTCCTGCTTTTCCTTGGTCTGCCGATCCTGATCACAGAGTTCTCTGTCGGTCGAGGCAGTGCACTGGGTCCTGCTAAGTCTTATGACAAGCTGGAAGCACCGGGCACAAAATGGCATCAGCTGAAGTGGGCAAGTATTGCGGGTAACTACCTGCTCATGATGTTCTATACAATGGTTGCCGGATGGATGCTTTACTATGTATTCCTTTCTGCTTCCGGCAGACTGGCAGGTCTTGAGACAGAGGCTATTGAGGGCGTGTTTGGCGGCATGCTTTCCAATCCTGTAGGTCTGACTTTCTGGATGGTAGTCACTGTTGTGGTTTCCATGTTTGTCTGCTCCAGAGGTCTTCAGAATGGTATTGAAAAGATCACAAAGGTCATGATGAGCCTTCTGATCGTTCTGATCATTGTTCTGGCTGTTCATTCACTCTTCCTGCCCAATGCCATGGAAGGTGTTAAGTTCTATCTTGTTCCGAACATGGATGCTTTTGAGAAGCGTGGTGTGGGTCCGGTCGTATTTGACGCCATGACACATGCCTTCTTTACACTCAGCATTGGTATGGGTTCCATGCAGATCTTTGGTTCTTACCTGAAGAAGGACAATACCATCGGTGGTGAAGCAACCAACGTTCTGGTCCTGGATACATTTGTTGCCCTGATGGCAGGTTTCATTATTCTGCCTGCCTGTTTTGCATTTGGCGTTCAGCCGGATGCAGGTCCATCCCTTCTGTTCATCACACTGCCTAATGTCTTCAACCATATGGGCGGCGGCAGAATCTGGGGAACCGCTTTCTTCGTTTTCATGTCCTTTGCGGCACTGTCTACGGTTATCGCGGTATTTGAGAACATTCTTGCCTTCTACATGGATCAGTTCGACTGGCCACGATCCAAGGCAGTTCTCTTAAATATTATTCTGATTCCTGTCTTATCTATGCCGGCGATCCTGGGCTTCAATGTGCTCTCAGGTATTCAGCCAATGGGTGATGGCAGTTCTATCATGGATCTTTGGGATTTCCTTGTTTCCTATAACATCCTGCCTCTGGGCAGCATGGTCTATGTCTTATTCTGTACACGTAAGAATGGCTGGGGCTGGCAGAACTTCCTCAAGGAAGCCAACACCGGTAAGGGACTTCAGTTCCCAAGCGGCCTGGAATTTTACATGTCCTATATTCTGCCTGCAGTTATCATCGTGATCTATCTGAAAGGTTACTATGATACATTCGCAAAGGAAGGCCGAATGGCACTGATCTTATGGATGGCATTTGCCATTGCGATCCTTGCGGCTATTTTCGCCATCGTTTTTTCAAAGAGCAAGGCGGAGAAATAATGATTCAAACAGA
>JAZUHQ010000131.1:0-4086 GCA_045641805.1 Lachnospiraceae bacterium | reverse complement strand
ATCAAAGGTATGATGTGCGGTCACTGTGAAGCAACTGTTAAGAAAGCCCTTGAGGCCCTTGACGCAGTTGATGAAGCCATCGTCAGCAAAGACAGCGGCACAGCAGTCCTCAAGCTCAACGCAGAGATCGATGATGCAGTCCTTAAGTCCACAGTAGAAGCCAAGGATTTCGAGGTTGTATCCATTCAGTAATCCCATCCGTTCGCATCAAAGGCAGGCCATTGCGCCTGCCTTTTTGCGTTATTTCTTTGGGATTCAAGTGAATAAAAGTGCATGAAATAAAGGCTGCGGATTGAAAAAGAGGAGAAGAGGCAGGAGAAAAAACCGGTTTTTTGTAGAAAATGACAATTTCCTCCCTTTTAGGATTAGATGGTAGGGCCAATTGGGCAATGTGACGAAAAAGTGTTATACAAAGTAAACAAAAAGGTTGGGCAAATTTGAGTAAAAATCATTAGTAAAAAAATCAATTTGTTGGACCAATTTTTGTTTTTGTGCAATGAAAACGTTTTCTTTTTGCGATTTTCTATGAAAAATAACAAAAAACACTTCCATTTTTCGGTTTTATCCTATACAATACAAGAAGAGTAATTTGTTTATTTTTATACTCAGGGGAGAATGACGATGATCTCAAATCAGATTTTACAGAATACGATTGATGGTTTAAAGCAGATCACAAGAGTGGATCTGGCAGTGATTGATATTGAAGGTAAAGTACTTGCCTCCACATTTACACATGCGGAAGAGTATGAATCCAATGTACTTGAGTTCGTGAACTCACCGGCAGACAGCCAGGTGCTTCATGGCTTCCAGTTCTTTAAAGTATTTGACAACCACCAGCTGGAGTTTGTTATTCTGGCACGTGGTGACAGCGATGATGTTTACATGATCGGTAAGGTGGCATCTTTTCAGATCCAGAACCTGCTGGTCGCTTACAAGGAGCGTTTCGATAAAGATAACTTTATCAAGAACCTTCTCCTTGATAACCTGCTTCTGATCGATATCTACAATCGTTCCAAGAAGCTTCACATCGATACCGATGTGCGCCGTATCGTCATGCTTATTGAGATGAACAGCGATAAGGATATCAGCAGTATCGATATGGTACGCTCTGTTTACACACAGCGTCCAAAGGATTTCATTACAGCGGTCGATGAGAAGAATACCATTATTGTCCGTGAAGTGAAAGAGAATGAGACTTATGAAGACCTTGCAAAGGCAGCGAAAGTTCTCAATGAGATGCTGGCCGGCGAGAATCTTCCAAAAACAAAGATCGCACTTGGTACCATTGTCAGCGAGCTCAAGGATGTGTCCAGATCCTACAAGGAAGCGAAGATGGCACTGGATGTTGGCAAGATCTTCTATGAGGAGCGCAGCGTTGTCGCTTACAGCAGCCTGGGTATCGGCCGTCTGATCTATCAGCTGCCTATTCCTTTATGTAAGATGTTCATCAGAGAGATCTTCGAAGGCAAGTCTCCGGATGATTTCGATGAGGAGACACTGACAACCATTAACAAGTTCTTTGAGAACAACCTGAATGTATCCGAGACATCCCGTCAGCTCTATATCCACAGAAATACACTGGTTTATCGTCTGGATAAGCTGCAGAAGAGCACAGGACTTGATCTTCGTGTCTTCGAGGATGCCATCACATTTAAGATCGCGCTCATGGTTGTCAAATATATGAATTATATGGAGAGAACCGATTTCTAATCCGCCTATAGAAACATGAAAAGGACCTGAAACAGTCTGTTAATTCTGTTTCAGGTCTTTTTTTGCCGTCTTTTTATTCTTTTTATATAAAATTCATAACAAAAATGTTTCAAATGTTTTACAAACTTCGAATATGTGGTATAATACTTGAATGATAATCTATAATTTACCAAAGGGGGTAATAACATGATAGCCTTAGATCAGGTAACCAAAACCTATCCGGGTGATGTGAAAGCTCTTAGAGGAATCAGTCTCAGAATCAAGAAGGGCGAGTTTGTATTTATCGTTGGTCAGAGTGGATCCGGTAAGACAACCTTATTCAAGCTTCTTTGTAAAGAGCTGGAACCAACCACAGGAAAGATCTACATTAATAATAAAAACCTTGGAAGACTCAGAAGACATCAGGTACCAAAGCTGCGCCGTGGCGTCGGTGTCGTATTCCAGGATTTCCGTCTCCTGAAGGACCGCAACGTCTATGAAAATATTGCATTTGCACAGCATGTCGTTGGTGCGCCAAGCCGTCGTATCAAGAAGAATGTCATGGACATGTTAAAGCTGGTAGGCCTTGAGGACAAGGTCAAAGCCCTTCCAAGTGAGTTATCCGGTGGTGAGCAGCAGAGAGTTGCGCTGGCACGTGCCCTGGTGAACAATCCACCACTGCTTCTTGCCGATGAGCCGACCGGTAACCTGGATCCAAAGAATTCATGGGAGATCATGAAGCTTCTGGAAGCCATTAACCAGAGAGGTACAACAGTCGTTATTGTTACACATAACAGAGAGATCGTTGAAAAGATGCAGAAGCGTGTTGTGACGATGAGTCAGGGCGTGATCATCAGTGACGAGAGAAAAGGTGGTTATATTTATGAATAGTTTCTTTTATTGCATTAAGCAGGGTGTGAAGAATATATTCAGAAACCGCTGGTTCTCCTTAGCGTCCATCGGTACGATCACAGCCTGTCTGTTCCTGTTCGGTGTTTTTTATTGTATGGTTGCCAACTTCATCAATATCTATACGGAAGTTGAGACAACAGTCGGTGTCACTGTCTTCTTCGAAGAGGGTACAACCGAAGAAGAGATCCTGATGATCAAAGAGGATCTTGAAATGAGAGAAGAAGTCCATGCTGTCAACTATACATCTGCGGATGAAGCCTGGGAGCTCTACAAAGAGAAGGCTTTCCCTGATGGTGACGAGGATGTACTGACAAACCTCGATGAGGACAACCCACTTGCAGATTCTGCCAGCCTGGAAGTTTATCTGAAAGATGCTTCTCAGCAGGACAATCTGGTTCAGTATATCGAGTCCATAGACCTTGTGCGTATTGTCAATGCTTCCGAGAGTGTTGCGGAATCCGTAGCCGGTTTCGGTCGTCTGCTCGGTTATGTATCTGCAGGTATCATCATTATTCTGATCGCCGTTGCGATCTTCCTGATCAGCAATACCGTTACCATGGGTATCACAGTCAGAAGTGAGGAGATCGCGATCATGAAATACCTGGGTGCCACAGACATCTTTGTCAGAGGTCCATTCCTGATCGAAGGTATGCTCATCGGTCTGATCGGATCCGCCATTCCGCTGGCTGTTCTCAGAGTACTCTATATCAAGGTGATCGATTTCATCTATTCACACTTCGGTGTTCTCAAGAACCTGCTTGTCTTCCTGAAGGTGGAGGAGATCTTTACCATTCTGATCCCTGTTTCCATGGGTATCGGTCTTGGTATCGGTTTCATCGGTTCTTATATTGTACTGATCAAACGTGTCAGAGTTTAAGCGAAAAGGAGATGTCTGCCTATGACATCTCCTTTTTGGCATAGAAGAAGCCTGTCTTTGGGACGGTGCTTGTTTCCAAGTTCGAAGTGGACGTGTCCGCTTTGTTCTGTTACAATAGGTTTTGGAATATTTTGACTTTGAAAGGAGTTCTTGAAATAGATGAGAGACTCATATGAGGAAGCCTATCTTCCTACCCGTAAAAAGAGAAGAATGAACTTCTTAAAGGGCCTTCTGCTGGGTATCGTATCGACCTTGATCGTGATCGGTATCCTGATGCTGGTCTTCTATATGAACATCATGAGGTCGGGTCTGATCCTGACTATCGGCGGTGCCAGACCTCAGAGTACCGGCAGCAGTGTGTCCCAGAGAAGTGCAGAGATCGCCAACAAGCTGACCTTGCTGGATCAGATGATCGGTGGTTATTTCCTGAATAGTGACGAGATCAATCAGGATGCCCTTGTGGAAGGGATCTACAAAGGTTATGTGTCGGCTTTAAAAGAGCCTTATACGGTCTACTATACAGCCAAAGAATATGATGATCTGAATGAAGCCTCTTCCGGTGTCTACTCCGGTATCGGCGTCGTCATCACCCAGAACGTGAACACCGG
>JAZUHQ010000130.1:0-2236 GCA_045641805.1 Lachnospiraceae bacterium | reverse complement strand
GAATATGATAGCCTCAAAGCGGTGGTGGCCTCTTTTGAAGACCGTTTTGATCAGCTTGACCTGCATGGGCCTCTTCTTAAGGACCTGAAGGCTATGCGCCGTGTCTGTGAGGTCGTCAGTGACCTTTATCCAAAGGAAGAGGGACAGATGGTGCTCCTTATGGGACATGGCACCGACCACGCATCCGGCTTTATCTACCCGGCCATGACAACGGCCTTCCATCTGATGGGCAGAGAGGATATTTTTGTGGCGACAGTGGAAGGATGGCCGGCGCTCGATGATGCGATTCTTGAGGTCAGAAAAAAAGAGATCAGAAAAGTTTTTATGGCACCGCTCTTATTTGTGGCGGGAGACCATGTGATGAATGATATGACAGGACCGGAGGAAGACAGCTGGAAGAACCGCTTGGTCCGTGAAGGACTGGAAGTGGCCTTTTCCAGGCAGGGACTCTGCGAATATGAAGCGATTCTGGGCCTTTATTAGAGGGTATTCTTCTTGTATTTCTCAAAGGGTGATGATATACTAGTTCCGAAAAACAGAAGACAGCACACAGAAGGTGTGAAGTAACATAGATGGAGGACAAACAAATGGGAGAGATTAAGACAATCGGTGTTCTGACAAGTGGCGGCGATGCTCCTGGTATGAATGCAGCGATCCGTGCGATCGTTCGAACAGCTATTGCAAGTGGTATGAAAGTAAAAGGTATCATGCGTGGTTACGCAGGCCTTTTAAATAATGAAATCGTTGATATGGATACAAAAAGTGTATCCGAGATCATGCGTCGTGGTGGTACGATCCTTTACACAGCCAGATGTAAGGAATTCATGACAAAGGAAGGCCAGGAAAAGGCAGCTGAGATCCTTCGTTCCCATGGCATCGATGGTCTGGTTGTTATCGGTGGTGACGGTTCCTTCAGAGGTGCTCAGAAGCTGGCCGCACTCGGTATCAACACAATCGGTATCCCAGGTACGATCGATCTGGACATTTCCTGTACAGACTATACGATTGGTTTTGATACAGCAGCCAACACAGCGGTTGCAGCGATCGATAAGATCAAAGATACATCCATGTCTCATGAGCGCTGCAGTATCATCGAGGTTATGGGACGTAATGCCGGTTACATTGCGCTTTGGTGTGAGATCGCCAATGGTGCCGATGGTATCCTGATTCCTGAGAAAGAGCAGTTCGATGAGCAGGATCTGATCGAGACCATTCTTTCCAACAGACAGAAGGGTAAGAAGCATCATATCGTTATCAATGCGGAAGGTATCGGCGAATCCAACCGTCTTGCAAAGCGTATCGAGACAGCAACCGGTATCGAGACACGTGCAACCATTCTCGGTCATATCCAGCGTGGTGGTACACCAACAGCTAAGGACAGAGTCTATGCATCCACAATGGGTGCTTATGCGGTCGACCTTCTCTACAGTGGTGCAACCAACCGTGTCATTGCTTACAAGGCAGGCCAGTTCACAGACTTCGATATCGATGAGGCTCTGGCGATGACAAAGACGATCGACGAGTACCAGTTCCTGGTAAGCCGTCTGATGGTTCAGTATTAAAATATGAATTAGATGAAAAACAATAAAAATGAAGAAAAGGCGTGACTTTGAGGTCACGCCTTTTCTTCGTTTGCAAGCGCACTTTTAAAAGGTGAAAAAGGGGTTGACAAATTAGTGATAACTAACTATAATGAACATGGTTAGTTTGTGCTAACCAAAAATAAAAGGGATTGGTTAGCATTAACTAATCTCGTTGAGAAGGAGGAGATGCTATGATACCTCTGAATTATGCGAATACCGATGAACCTCAGATTATCAGAAAAATAGGTGGGAATCCGGAAATTAAAAAGCACCTGGAAAATCTGGGCTTTACGGTTGGTGGAGAAATCAGTATTGTAAGCAGTCTGGGAGGTAATCTGATCGTTAAAGTGAAGGAAAGCCGGGTGGCTGTCAGCGATGAGCTGGCGAGAAAGATTATGGTCTAACAATGTGAAGGAGGAATACATAGTGAAAACACTCAGAGATATCAAGATTGGTGAAACAGCAACGATTGTAAAACTGCATGGCGAAGGTGCTGTCAAAAGACGCATCATGGATATGGGTTTAACCAAGAACACACCTGTCTATGTAAGAAAGGTAGCGCCACTTGGGGATCCTATCGAGCTGACAGTAAGAAATTATGAACTTTCAATCAGAAAAGCGGATGCTGAAATGATCGAAGTAAAATAAGCTTT
>JAZUHQ010000129.1:0-5538 GCA_045641805.1 Lachnospiraceae bacterium | reverse complement strand
GTAGATCATGGTACCGGAGATGCCGGCCATGTAGATGGTCAGATAGTTCGTCGCTTCCGGAATGACATCCTCCGGTGTGGACATGAAGACCAGGATCGGTTTAACCATAAGTACGCCGAAAACCGTGAAAAAGACGCAGAGAGCGAAGGTCATGGCCATGGTAGTCTCGATGGCTGTATGAAGTTTTTTCAGGTCTTTGGCACCAAAATGGCGGCTGATGACAACGCCGGCACCGATGGACAGACCGTTAAAGAAGAAAACAACCATGTTGACGAACATGGTGGTGGAACCGACGGCTGCCAGCGCCTGTTTGCTGACAAAGTTGCCGACAACGATGGTGTCCACCGTATTGTAAAGTAACTGGAATATATTGCCGAGAAAGAGAGGAAGGGAAAACAGGATCAGCTGGAGCAGGATACTGCCTTCGGTCATATCTCGGGTTGTCGTTTTTTTCTGCATATTGGAATCCTTTGATCAAACGGAATTCTTAATCATTGTTGAATCACTACAGAATCTATTTTAGCCCTTCGCAAAGATATTTCAATAGCGGACAGAAGAAAAATAAAGAGAAAAAGGCTGCCGAAATGGCAGCCTTTTGAGTGCGGACGTAAGCGCCCTTTTTATTCTTCAATCTTAGCGATGGCTTTTGCTAATTTCTTCTTCATGGCAAGATTACCCTGTCTTGCGATCATGATTCTCTGAGCCTGAGGGGAACCTGCACCATGCATGGACTCTGTTCTGTAACCAACAGCAGCTGTACCAAGTGTTAAGTTCTCGATCAGTCTGAGGATGCGGAGACGGTTCTCTGTGGAGACAGCGTTGACACCCTTGAGGTACTTTTCAATATATGGGCCAACAAATTCATTGCGGAGGTCTTTTTCGGATGGTGCAGTCACCATCAGACCGCCGGCGATGTCTTCAGCCAATCTTGCGATCTCATATGGGAAACGAGTGACATTCTGCTTGCAGACATTGGCAAGAAGAAGGTCAATGATGTAGTTGCCGGATTTGGTTGGCTTGCCTTCTGCGGAGCAGGCGATACCACAGCAGTAGAGGGTTTCATTGAGGTGTGTCATCTCGATGAGTTTATCTTTGACGTGGGAAGCTTTCTGAGCACCATTGTAATCAGCAGCAACAGCAGCGGCACCGATGAGGACATCACCTACACCGACCTTACAGCCACCGTAGGACTGTCTGTGGTAACCGGCGAAACGCTCAACAAGCATACCGGCAAACTCAAATTCACCGTTGAGGAAGATACGGTCGTTTGGAACGAAGACATTGTCAAAGATAACAAGGGCTTCTGTGCCGCCGAACTCGGAATTACCGACATCGATCTGGGAGCCTTCCAGTTTTCTTGTATCACTGGACTGACGGCCAACGATCAGGAAGATACCTTCGGAGTCTGTTGGGCAGGCAAAAGAAACGGCGTAATCCTTGTCATCAGGACCCATTGCGATCGTAGGCATAACGACGACTTCATGGGAGTTGATGAAACCTGTCTGATGGGCTTTGGCACCACGGACAACGATACCGTCTTCGCGTCGTTCTACAACGTGAAGGTAAAGATCAGGATCTGCCTGTGCATGAGGCGCAAGGGAACGGTCACCCTTAGGATCCGACATGGCACCATCGACAGTGTAGTCATTCTCCTGTACGTACTCAACAAAGCGTTTGAAGTTGTCATGGTAGTGAGTGCCATAGGCTTCATCGATCTCATAGGTGGTGCTCCAGCAGGAGTTAAAGGCATCCATACCAACACAGCGCTGGAAGCAGGCTGCGGTTTTCTGACCGAGCAGACGCTGCATTTTAACCTTGTTGATCAGATCGGTTGTGCTCTGGTGGATGTGTGTGAAACGATTGATCTTCTCACCTGTCAGATTGGAAGTTGTTGTCATCAGGGCTTCATACTCAGGCATCTGTGCAAGATCATAAGTTGCTTTGACGGAGTTCAGGGATGGTCTCAGAATAGGATTGTCAACGAAATTTTCGACCTTCTCGCCGAACATATAGATCTGGAGATTGAGCTTGCGCATACTCTCTAAGTACTGCTCACCTGTCATTAATGCCATAATAGGATCCTCCTTAAAAATAAAAAAATAGTCACTCTCCGACGATGCCAGGGGCATGCCAGTCAAGTCACTATGGGCGATCAACAGAAGAATACCTTGAGAATCCTGTACAATGTCATAACATAAGTAAAGCGGATATGATACAATGGAGATGATATGACGTTGCAGAAGCCATGTCTCTGTAATGCGGCGATAATGGGTCAAACTGGCATCGGATTTTACATAAGTTTATTATATAAGACGGAATAAATTTTCACAAGGGGGGATTCGGTTTATGGCAGAAACGAAACGAATCGAGACAATAGAACGCATACTGGAGGAAGAAGTGAGACCATCACTCCTGGAACATGAGGGTGGTGTTGAGCTGGTTTCCTGTGACAACAACATTGTGAAGGTGAGACTTTTGGGCAAGTGCGCAGGCTGTCCTTCCGCATACCTGACAACAGAAGAACTGATCGGTGCAACCATCCGCAGACATCTGCCGGAGATTGAAGATGTGGTCCTTGTTCAGGAAGTCAGTGAGGACCTGCTGAATTTTGCCAAGGGCATTTTAAACCACACCATTGATCTGAAGAGGTAGGCCATGAACATAGCAATGAAATACTGCGGCGGCTGCAACAATACCTACCAGCGAAATGCCGGCGTCCGCACCATGAAGGAATTGTATCCGGAGCACAACTATTCGATCGGTGATGAGAAGAAAACCTATGACATCTGGATTGTGATCTGCGGCTGTGATAAGAAATGTGTGGAGAGTGATCATCTCGTGGCTGAGACCGGTAAATTTGTTGTCGGTTCCATGGATGATTTCAGAGAGGTCTACCGTTTTCTCAAGGACAGAGGGGACCATGTCCGGGTGGCCGATGACAAAAAGAAAGTCAGACTGGGCCAGAAGGCGTCTTTTTCAAAAAGTTTTTATTTCGAAGATATCAGCAAATTTGCGGCGCTGACAGGGAATCACCAGAAGCTCCATACGGACAATGCCTTTGCGAAGTCCAGGGGGTTTGAGCGCGTGGTCGTCCACGGCGTCCTTGCAGCCTCTCTCATGTCCACGGTCATGGGCATGCTGCTTCCGGGTGACGGGACACTGTTGATCAGCCAGAACATCCGTCATCAAAAGCCGGTTTATCCGGGAGATAAGATCACTGCGGAAATGACACTGGTTTCCGCAAAAGCTTACAGTGAATGCTATATCGCTGTTTTGGAGGGTACTTGTACCAATCAGAAAGGCGAAGTCGTGGCTGAGGGCAGCTACGAGCAATATATGGATCAAAAATATTTTAAAGTCGTGGAGGCGTAGATAATGACATCAAGGGAAAAAGTAGACAAGATCTTTTGCGATCATTTTAAAATATCCAAAGAAGAATTAAGCGGATTAACTTACAGAAGTTTTAAGAAATGGGATTCCATGGCCCATATGGAGCTCATGTCCATTCTGGAAGAGACTTTTGACATCATGATGGAGACGATCGATATCCTGTCTTTTTCAACCTATGAAAAGGGTTTGGACATTCTCAGAAAATATGGCGTTGATCTGTAAAGTATGACAGCAGGGGAGACAAGATGATGGACCTGAAGCAAATCTGTGCGGATCTGGAAAAACGACTGGAAGGGCGTCCCTACAGCCTGACTGCAAGTGAGAAAAAAGATCTCTATGAAGATTATATGGAGACACTGACCAAGTGGCACAGAGCCCATTGCCCTGAGTATGACCGTATGCTCAAGGTTCTTGGGGATGGGCATGCCATGCTGCCGGTCAGTCTCTTCAAAAAGCATGCACTGGCCAGTGTGCCGGAAGATCAGATCTACACGATCATGCAGTCTTCCGGAACGACAGGACAGACGCCATCCAGCGTAGTCCTGGATGCACAGACAGCTATGCTCCAGCAGCGGGTCCTTTTGAGTATCGGTACGGACTTCCTCGGCAGACAGAGACTGCCCATGCTCATTATCGATAGCAGGCAGACACTGAAAAACAGGCAGGCTTTCTCCGCGAGAGCTGCCGGCATCATGGGCTTTTCCATCTTTGCCTCCGCCAGATGCTATGCGCTGGATGAGGAGATGCACCTGGATCTTGAAGGCATCCGAGCCTTTCTTGAAAAATATAAAGACAAAAACATCCTTGTGTTTGGTTTCACTTTCATGGTATGGCAGCAGCTCTATGCAAAACTCAAGGAAAGAGGGGAGACCTTACCGCTTGAGAATGGCATTCTGATCCATGGCGGCGGCTGGAAGAAACTGGCGGACCAGTCCGTGACAGATGACCTTTTCAGACAGGGCCTTTTGGAGACCTGTCATTTAGAACGCATTCATAATTACTATGGCATGGCGGAACAGACCGGCTCTATCTACATGGAATGTGAGGCCCACCATCTCCATGCCAGTGACTTTTCAGATATCACCTTCAGAAATATGAAGGATCTTTCCGAATGCGGCATCGGTGTCTGCGGTCTTGCAGAGGTCCGCACGCCACTGGCCCTTTCCTATCCGGGTCACGATCTTCTGACCGAGGATCAGGGGATGGTGCTGGGCATCGACGATTGTCCTTGCGGCAGAAAAGGAAAGTATTTTAAACTCACAGGACGAATGAAACGGGCAGAAGTCAGGGGGTGCAGCGATGTCTACACAGATTAGAGAACTCCTCGGCACTTATCAAAACATGGACTCAGAAGCCGGAAAGCCTTTTGACCCTGTGGTCATGGATTTCCTGAATACGGTATCCGCAGTCATCCGAAAAGACCCGAAAGCAGCCCGGGTGGCCGGCCTTAAGTCTTTTGGCTTCTGGTGCAGAAAAGCCCATCTCATGCAGCTGAAAAAACAGTATGAACCGGACGCTTTGGAAACCGGCAGGGGCCTTATCTTTCACATATGTCCATCCAACATTCCGGGCCTTTTTGCCTGGTCACTGGCCATGGGCCTTTTGATGGGCAATGCCAACCTGGTCCGTGTTTCAGGCAGAGCAGTGACAGAAGCAGTGCTTTACTGCAGCTACTTAGACCATGTACTGAGGATGGATCCTTTCGCATCCCTTCGCAGCCGGATATGTGTACTCACCTATGATTCGGATGACAGGGCGCTGACACAGGCTTTTTCAGATCAGTGTCATGTCCGTATGGTCTGGGGTGGTGACCGGGCGATCGATGCGATCAGGCAGATCCCGATACAGTCCGGGCAGAAAGAGATCTGTTTTCCGGACAGAGTGTCCGCAGCCCTTATGGACGCGGCTTATGTGAACAGCCTCTCTGAAGAAGAACTCCAGCTTCAGATCCGGCTTTTTTATGATGACACCTACGCGATGGACCAGAACGCCTGCTCAAGCCCTTCCCTGATCTTGTGGAGAGGTAAAAGCGATGAGATCAGGCGTGCGAAAGACAGATGGTGGCAGGCAGTAGCCGACTTGACCCAAAGTGATATCCCTGATGATAAAACGATCTATGATCAATATGCCATCCTCTGCGAGATGGCC
>JAZUHQ010000128.1:0-3822 GCA_045641805.1 Lachnospiraceae bacterium | reverse complement strand
TGTCCAACTACATGTTATGGCAGCTGGCTTATTCCGAGTTCTATTTCCAGCCTGTTTTATGGCCGGATTATAACAGAGACTGGCTTCTGGATGCCATCAAGGAATATAACAAGCGTAATCGTAGATTTGGTGGTGTCTGATGTTTATAACCCGTTTGATCAGCGGCATTATTGTCCTGGCCATTGCCATTGCAATGATGTTGATTGGTGGTAATATTTTGTTCTTATTCGTATCTGCGATCTCTCTGATCGGTATTTACGAGCTCTATAAAACCATCGGCATTGAAAAAAGCCTGATTGGTTATGCCGGCTATCTGGGTACAGTGATCTACGAGATCTTTATCTGGACCGGTATCACAAACGGTGGTCTGATGGGTGCAGCACTTGCAGCCCTGATCATTATGACCGTCTATGTTGTGAAATTCCCTGAATTTAAGGCAGACCAGGCCTTTTGTGCCATTACAGGTGTGGTTTATGTTGCAGTTCTGATGTCTTTCATCTATCTTGTAAGAATGCTGCCTTCAGGTCTTTATATTGTACCTATGATCTTTGTCTGTGCATGGGGCAATGATACCTGCGCTTACTGCGTCGGTATGCTGATCGGCAAGAAAAAGATCTTCCCTGTTCTCAGTCCTAAGAAGAGTCTTGAGGGCTTTATCGGCGGCCTGGTCGGTGCAGCTGTGATCGGTGGTATCTACGGTACGGTATTAAGCGGCTATCTGACTTTTGCATCACCGGCAGTCGCCTGCGCCATTATCGGTGCAGCAGGTGCGCTGATCGCTGTTGTGGGAGATCTGGCGGCTTCTGCCATTAAACGTGATAAAGGAATCAAGGATTACAGCAATCTGATTCCTGGTCATGTCGGTATTCTGGATCGTTTTGACAGTATTCTTTTTACCGCTCCGATCGTTTATATTCTTGCTGTGCTCCTTGGTGCCTAGAAGAAGGAATGAGGTTTTGAGATTTATGAAGATCATATCAGTATTAGGTTCAACAGGTTCTATCGGCACACAGACACTGGATATCGTTGAGCATAATGATGATTTAAAAGTGGCTGCACTGGCAGCCGGTTCCAATATAGACATGCTGGAAGAACAGATCCGTAAGTTCGGCCCACGTGTTGCGGCAGTATGGGATCCTGATAAAGCGGCGATCCTGGCAGCACGTGTTTGTGACCTTGATGTGAAGATCGTTTCCGGTATGGAAGGCATGATCGAGATCGTGACTTTACCTGAAGTTGAGATCGTCGTGACAGCCGTGGTTGGCATGATCGGTATCAGACCGACCATGGAAGCCATCAAAGCAGGCAAGGACATTGCCCTTGCCAACAAGGAGACACTGGTGACAGCCGGTCATCTGATCATGAAGATGGCCAAAGACTATGGTGTTTCCATTCTCCCGGTGGATAGTGAACATTCCGCTATTTTCCAGTCTCTCAGAGGAAACGAAGACCAGAAGATCAGAAAGATCCTCCTGACAGCTTCCGGTGGTCCTTTCAGAGGCAAAAAAACAGAAGATCTTGAAAAAGTCCAGGTGGAGGATGCCCTCAAACATCCGAACTGGGTGATGGGCAGAAAGATCACCATCGATTCTGCGACCATGATCAACAAAGGACTTGAAGTGATCGAAGCCAAGTGGCTCTTTGGAGTTGACCTTGACCGTATTCAGGTGGTCGTTCATCCACAGAGTGTGATCCATTCGGCTGTTGAATATGAAGATAAGGCTGTGGTCGCACAGCTTGGTACACCGGATATGCGTCTGCCGATCCAGTATGCCCTCTATTATCCTGAGAGAAGATTTCTGAATTCAGACTCCCTGGATCTCTTCCAGCTGGGAGCCCTCACATTTGAGGCTCCGGACCTTGAGACATTCAAAGGTCTGGCCTATGCTTATGAAGCTTCCAGAATCGGCGGTAGTATGCCGACAGTTCTGAATGCGGCCAATGAGCGTGCGGTTGCCATGTTCCTGGATAAAAAGATTGCTTTTCTGGATATCTACAGGATCATTCATGACTGCATGGAAGCCCATGAAGTGATTCCGGATCCTGATCTTGAGGACATTCTGGCTACGGAGCAGTGGACATATGCCTATATAGAAAGCAGGTGGTAAGTTGCAGCTGATCGTTGCACTGATTGTATTTGGCATCATTGTCATGTTTCATGAGTTGGGACATTTCCTCCTGGCCAAGAAAAATGGGATCGTGGTCAATGAATTTGCCATCGGCATGGGCCCTAAGCTCTGCGGTTTTAAGAAAGGTGAAACGGAGTACACCATCCGGCTTCTCCCGCTGGGTGGCGCCTGTATGATGCTCGGTGAAGATACAGATGAGGAAGTCCTGGAGGGTTCTTTTAATTCCAAGTCCGTTTGGGCACGTATTTCCGTTGTCTTTGCAGGTCCTTTCTTTAATTTCATTATGGCATTTATCTGTGCCATCATTATTGTGGGAATGGATGGTTATGTCTCTCCTATGATCGTCTCCGTCTCCGAAGGATCTCCTGCCATGGAGGCAGGTCTTCAGGCAGGCGATATGATCGTAAAAGCGGATCGCACCTCCATTCATACATTTACAGATTTCAGACTCTATATTGCCTTGGATCAGGGAAAAGCCTGTGATATCACTTATGTGAGAGAGGGTGAGAAGTTTAAGACGACAGTCACACCTAAGCTCGAAGAGGACGGTTTTTACCGTATCGGTATCATCGGCGGCAACCTGGAAAGACCAGGTGTCGTAGGCACCATCGTTCACGGATGGTATGAAGTCGGCTCCAATATCAATCTGGTACTCAAGAGCCTGCTCATGATGGTCAAAGGTCAGGTATCCACCCAGGATATCACCGGACCGGTCGGTATGTTCTCGATGATCGGAGACAGTTACGAGGAAGCCACGCAGTATGGCTTTAAGATCGTTGTCCTGACCATCTGTGATATCATCCTCCTGCTTTCCGCTAACCTTGGCGTCATGAACCTGCTTCCGATCCCTGCACTGGATGGTGGACGTCTTGTCTTCCTTGTAGTGGAAGCTATCAGAGGCAAACCTGTCTCAAGAGATCGAGAAGGTTTTGTCCATTTCATTGGCTTTGTCCTTTTAATGGCATTGATGGCCCTGGTTATGTTTAATGACCTGGCCCGTATTTTTGGTTAACAGAGGTTTCATATGATAGATAGAACAAAAGCAAAAGTGGTTCGTATCGGTGACCGTTATATCGGCGGTGATTATCCGATCGCGATCCAGTCTATGTGTAATACCCATACGGAAGATGTGGAAGCAACCGTCAAACAGATCCTTGCGCTTGAAGCTGCAGGCTGTGAGATCGTCCGTGTGACCGTTCCGACAATGGAAGCGGCACAGGCGATCAAGGAGATCAAAAAGCAGATCCACATTCCGCTGGTGGGTGATATTCATTTTGATTATAAGATGGCCATTGCGGCTATTGAGAATGGTGTCGATAAGATCCGTATCAATCCGGGCAACATCGGCAGCATAGACCGTGTGAAAGCGGTTGTTGATAAAGCGAAGGCATATGATATTCCGATCCGTGTCGGCGTCAACAGTGGTTCCCTCGAGAAACATATCATTGAAAAATATGGTCATGTAACGGCGGAGGGTATTGTCGAGAGCGCTTTGGACAAAGTCAGGATGATCGAAGATCTGGGCTATGACAATCTTGTCATCAGTATCAAATCTTCCGACGTTATGATGTGTGTGAAAGCCCATGAGCTTATCGCAGATCAGACGATCCATCCACTTCATGTAGGTATTACAGAGGCAGGCACTGTGATCAGCGGCAATATCAAGTCCGCCATCGGTCTCGGTCTGATCCTG
>JAZUHQ010000127.1:0-2109 GCA_045641805.1 Lachnospiraceae bacterium | reverse complement strand
GAGGAATATCTCTCAGAAGTGCATCGCCCATCTTCTCAATATTAGGGGCACTGATCTCAGTGCGAATCAGTCCCGGAACATAAGCATTGACACGGTTCCCGTATGGCGCCCATTCACCGGCCATGCTCTTTGTCAGACTGACAACGGCCGTTTTGCATGCGGCATAAGGGGATTTGCCTGCCAGCGGAGTCACAGCTGCATATGAAGCTGCATTGAGGATCACGCCGCCTCCTTGCTTGATCATCTGCTTGGCGGCAATCTGGCTGCCGAAGAAGACTGAATTCAGGTTGATGGCCACCATGTCTGCAAAGTCCTGAGGCGTATAATCAATCATCATCTGAAAATGATTGGCACCTGCATTGTTGATCCAGACATCGATCCTGCCAGTTTCAGCGGCAATGTCCGCCGCCCACTGGGTCAGCTGATCATACTGTGTGACATCGACTTGTCTGATATGAAGTGACAGGCCCATTCCGGCGAATTCATCTCTCGTCGCCTCAAGTCGTTCAAGCCTTCTGGCACAAACATAGACGACAGCGCCTTCCTGGGCAAATGCTTTTGCCGCCGCTTTACCTATTCCCTGCGAACCACCTGTGATCACAACAATTTTGTCTTTAAGCCCCAGTTTCATGTCTATTCTCTCCTTGTCTTGCAAATGGATCTATTTCTGATGCCACAATCGTAAGTGAAAGATGCGAAGCTGTCAAGGATTTCTTGTCGGAGAACTTGTGGCTTCTGTCATATATTTTGATTTCGCCATTATAACATGGGAGGATAATAGAAGCCATGGATTCCAATTGTTTCCTTGCTTGATTTCTAAGATCAAGAAGAGGTAAAATAGGGTGTATGGTCTGCTTTGGAGAGCGGAAGGATGTAGTGAGACCGTTATATAAACGTGTTTCGAAAATATCGTGAGAGTGAGGAGTACCTAAACGAAATGAAAGTAGTGAAGAAAAACAGGCACCGTCTGATGGCTGGTTTCCTGGCACTGATGCTGGCTGCAGGCAGCCTTCAGATGCCATTGATCGCAGATGCATCTGAGGTTATCGTTATGGAGGAGACAGAAAACGAACTTGAGACAGAGGCTGTGTCTGAGACAGAAACGGAAACGGAGTCTGAGATTGAAACAGAGACTGAGACGGAGACCGAAACTGAAACAGAGACCGAAGTGCCGGAGATCACTCTGGATACACCTGAAGTATCCGGTAGCTGCGTGGGCAATAAGGTAAGCCTTGAATGGACTTCTGTAGAGAATGCGGAAGGCTATATCCTTCTTCGTAAAGTGGAAGGCGGTTATTATAAAAAGATCGCTCAGGTCGAAGGCAATCAGGTTTCCTATCAGGATTCCTTAAAGGATCAGGATTATGGTAAGAAATATTATTACCGTGTCAGAGCTTTTGCCGGGGATGTGGAATCTAATCCGGGTACCACCAAGGGAATCTGGCATCTTGAAAGCGTAAAACCACAGTCTGCTTTAGTGGATGGACAGATTCAGATCACATGGGATGAAGTTAAAGGTGCTGGCAGCTACAAGGTTTATCGTAAGAAGGGCAGCAATGATTGGAACTTACGTAAGACAGTCAAGAATGCAACCAGCTATGTAGACAAGAAAGCAGATAAGAATACCCTCTACAGCTACCGTGTGGTTGCTGTCAAAGGCAAAAATAAATCAGCAAACGGAACATCCGTAAAGGGAGCAATCTTAGAGCAGCCAACACTCAAGTCTGCTTTATCAGAGGATGATGGCATTCGACTGAAATGGGATGGTGTGAAGGGTGCTGACAAATATGTCGTATACCGCAAGAAAGCATCCTCTTCTTCCTGGAAAAAATATAAGACGGTTACAGGAAATACGCTTCTTGATGAGAAGGTTAAAAAAGGTGAGAGCTATGCATATACCATTATGACGACAGCCGGTGGCTGCAAGAGCAGCAAAGACAAGATGGGTCTTTACTGTGTTTACAGTTCTGATCCAGCCTATGCTATGGCGGCAAAAATCGTGAATTCTGTGGCAAAACCTTCTATGAGCAGAAAGAATCGTTTAAAGGCAGCTTATAACTGGTTTTATAATGTTACCTATATTCACATGGATGATACCAAGTACAAATC
>JAZUHQ010000126.1:0-4724 GCA_045641805.1 Lachnospiraceae bacterium | reverse complement strand
GATGCAGCATCCCGATCGTCGTGCTTCTGGCGATCCTGACAGCCGGCGCTTTCAGCTTATCATCCCGGTCCAGTTCCAGTTCACCTGCGATCAGACGGAGCAGGGTGGTCTTTCCTGCGCCATTCGGACCCACGATGGCGATCCTGTCACGGCCTTTGATCTCGAAATTGAAATGAGAGAGGACGGTCTCACTGCCTGCCGACAGTGTACCGTCCACAATCTGGTATAACATCTTCTACTGTTTCTCCACGGTTCCCTTTAAGTAGTTAATAAACTGCTGGGCTGTACGTCCGGAAATACCGCCATGGGCGATCTCCCACTTGTTGGCCTCCAGACACAGCTTGTCTTCAGGCATCTCAATGCCTGCACGCTTTGCAAGCTCGATGACGATGTTGTTGTATTCCTTCTTGGAAGGCTTGGAGTAAGTGATCTGAACACCGAAACGGCTGACGAGAGACAGCTTCTCTTCCATTGTATCGGATCTGTGCAGACCATTATCAAACTCGACATCGTTACGGTCGTTCCATGTCTCCTTGATCAGGTGACGACGGTTGGATGTCGCATAGATCAGGATGTTTTCAGGCTTTGTCTCTACGCCGCCTTCAATGACAGCCTTGAGGAACTTATATTCCACTTCATTATCTTCGAAGGACAGATCGTCCATGTAGATAATGAATCGATAGTTTCTGTTTTTGATCTGGGCAATGACATTGGACAGGTCTCTGAACTGATGCTTGTAGATCTCGATCATGCGGAGACCTCTGTCATAGTACTGGTTAACGATCGCCTTGATGGAGGTGGACTTACCGGTACCTGCATCACCAAAGAGCAGGACATTGTTCGCCTTACGGCCTTCCACAAAGGCTTCTGTATTATCGATGAGTTTCTTCTTCTGGATCTCGTAGCCGATCAGGTCATCCAGCATGACACGATCCATGTTGTTGATAGCTGTAAAGTCGACATGGTTCTCTGTTCTGGATGCGATTCTGAAGGCCTTATTGAGACCAAACATACCAACACCGTAGGCCTTGTAGAAGTCGGTCACGCCTTCAAAGAATTCCTCTTCATCCTTGGCCGCTTCGAGACGGAGGCTGAGCGCCTGAACCTTCTCGCTCACGTTACGGTTATACATCAGTTCTTTCTTACCGATCGCTTTGTAGTCGGAAATGATGGAGAAGACATTGATGCCCAGCTTCTCCTCGATCGGGCCAAAATCAAAATCAAATAAAGCCTTGAAGGCCTTGAAATCATTCTTGGCAAAGATGTTGACGGTACCTTCATTGGCACCTACCTTCTCACAGGTCAAGGCAAATGGATTCTCATCGGTGATCAGAAGGTATGTCAGATAGTTGTGCCAGAGATTACGGTTAAAACCATAGTCCGTCGCTACCTGAAGAAGATGCTTGATCTGTGTAAACACACGTGTGATCAGTTCGTCTTTTGTCTGTGTGCCGGCATCCATCTGTTTAAAGATGTCGCTCAGTTCCATTAAAATGCAATCTTTTGGCATATCGCCATAGATGAGCAGTTTTGATACAATATTATACATGCTATAAGCTCCTTATTCCCTCGATTTCTCTCATTTTCCACGGATGATCCACTCTGAATCATCGCACTTGCATTAATGATAATCAATATGAAATCATTCGTCAAGGCAACTTTCGCGATTTAAAGTTTCACACTTTAAAGTGTTGATTTTAACATTGAATGGTGCTATACTCATTGTGTGATTACAAACCGCATAAGCGGCGACGATAGATGGAGGAAATAACCATGATGCATGAACAGATGGAAATGAATTTTATCCGTAAATTACCTGTGCCACAGGAAATCAAGGCACAGTTTCCTATTTCAGAAGAGCACCTGATCAAAAAGATCGCCCGTGATGAAGAGATTAAAAAGGTCTTCACAGGCGAATCCGATAAGTTTCTTCTGATCATCGGTCCTTGCTCCGCTGACAGTGAAGAGCCTGTTATGGAATACATCCACCGCCTTGCAAAAGTTCAGGAAGAAGTCAAAGACAAGATCCTTATGATTCCAAGAATCTATACCAATAAACCAAGAACCACCGGTAAAGGCTATAAGGGTATGCTCCACCAGCCGGACCCTGAAAAGAAATCTGACCTTCTGGAAGGTCTGATCGCGATCCGTAAGCTCCATACGCGTGCGATTGAAGAGACCGGTCTTTCAAGTGCAGATGAGATGCTCTATCCTGAAAACCACCGTTATCTCTCTGATCTTTTAAGCTACGTCGCTGTCGGTGCCCGTTCCGTTGAAGACCAGATCCACCGTCTGACAGCCAGCGGTGTCGGTATCCCTGTCGGTATGAAAAACCCAACCAGTGGTGATATCTCCGTTATGCTCAATTCCATCGAAGCAGCTCAGAGCCCTCAGATGTTCCTCTACAGAGGCTGGGAAGTTGAGACCAACGGTAATCCACTGACACATGCTATTCTCCGTGGTCTTGTCAACAAACAGGGTGTTGCTCTTCCAAACTACCACTACGAAGATTTGATCCACCTGAAACACTCCTACGAGTCCAAAGGTCTTGAAAACATGGCCTGCATCATCGATACCAACCATTCCAACTCCGGCAAACAGTACCTGGAGCAGACACGTATCGCCCTTGAAGTCATGCACAGCCGCCGCCAGTCCGACGAGATCAAAAGCCTTGTTAAGGGCTTCATGATCGAGAGCTACCTGGAAGATGGCGCTCAGAAGATCGGTGAACATGTCTTTGGCAAATCCATCACAGACCCATGCCTCGGCTGGGAGAAATCCAAAGACCTCATCTACAGAATCGCAGACCAGTTATAAAATACATGAAATAATAAATCCCCTCGGATCACCGAGGGGATTCTTCTATTCTGTTAAGATCTGAATAGCTCTGAGATATTTCTCTCTGCGCTTCAGGTCTTTTTCTGTCACTGTATCCAGGCGGCTAAGATCACTGTTATGACGAAGATCTGCCAGTTTCACGGCTGCTGCCAGCGGATCTGACTTAAGGCTGGCCACATAATTCAGATAAGGCACCTGATCGTCGTGGGTCATATGACCAATGGCTGCCACAACAGATGCCGGAAATCCCATCTTTTCAAGATCTTCCAGGCTATAGTCTGTATCTTCCACCACGTCATGGAGAAGTGCCACACAGACGGCCTCTTCCGTTTTCATCTGCTCTGCCAGATGAAAAGGATGAAAGACATAAGGCATCCCGCTCTTATCCAGCTGGCCCTTGTGGGCCTCGAAGCAGAGCTTTAATGCTTTCTTTGTCAGATGCGTGTAGATCATCTTCCGGTCACCTCCAGGATCTTGAGGAGATTGGCGATATCAAAACAGTCCTGGCTGAGAATCAGTTTTTCCATTCGTTTCACGTTGATATCTGAATGTTCCACTTCCCTCGCATAACGGTGAGCAATGTCCACATAGTCTTCCATGGTAAGTCCTTCGTTCTCCCAGGAAAGCACCTTCAGCATCATCTCAATGTAGAGGGTACTGACGACTGCAAACTTGATCTTTGCATAAGGTCTGCCATCATAAATAGCGCCTGTGAAATAGGTATAGAGGAAATAGGTCAGTACCTGACGGAGAATCTGTTCAGAAACCTCAAAGCGCATCAGTTCCTCAAAACCTTTCTCCCCACTGCTGAAAAGGACATTGGCACAATGGTCCATCCAGGCAGGCCAGGAAGGCATCAGTTTTTCCATCTTATAGAGCATGGCAAATAAATCTTCACTCAGTCGGACTGCCTTTTCTTCTGACATCTGAGACTGCGCTTTTGTGTGTATCTTCTCTCCTGCACTCTCTTTCAGGTAAGGCAGATAGATTTCTTCCATACCAAAGACCGCATAATCGCTGACACGTCTCTGGATATGGTGACCCAGAACCAGCATCAGCATCATGATCTCATGCAGTGTCAGATCTTTCCTCTCTGCAATCTCAAAGAGAACCTCTCTGGCATCCAGAAGCTGTGAAAACAGGAGTTCATCGAAATCTTCTTCCGTTTCCTGCTTATCCGGAATCTCTCTTGTCTTCAGAACCAGCTTCTCCTGACTTAAGATCAGTTCTGCTGCAACCGGGCAGGAAAGACCGATGGAATACTCTCTGACATTCTCGAAAGCTTCCGCATGGCGCGGATAGCGTCTGCATGTCGCACAGAGCATCCCTTCTCCTGCATTGGTATACATATCGCAGAGGTTTTTCTCATTCAGGAAAGCACAGCGTCTCTGATACTGTTTAAAACTCCCGCGTCGCTGATTGATCTCCTTGCGGAGCTTTTTACCATAAGGCGCCTGATAGTGTTTATATTTTTTCATACTGACCGGGTCGATCATAATCTCCCAGCCGGCGCAGCAGGTGTCAATACATTGATCTGCCGTACACTTAAAATCAAAATAATAGGACGGATAGGTATATTCCAAGTTCCTTTTCCTCCTTTGTTCTTACTCATTGTCCTTCTCAGGATAGTCCCTTCCGGTTTCAATGTCAACCACGTGAAGGACCTCATCCTCCACCCTGAACCTGACATTCATGCCGGCAAAAGCCATGCCGTAGATCCGGTCCGGGTCTTTCTGATAGCCGGGTCTTGGGTCGCAGGACAGAACCTTTAAAAGTGCCGCTCTCTTACCTTCAGGGATCCCGGCGGCCATTTCTTCGGGCATGACCACCTCAAGGGTTGTGTCCGTGATCCGGTCCGTAAATCCACCGGACGCCTCCGGTCTGGC
>JAZUHQ010000125.1:0-5155 GCA_045641805.1 Lachnospiraceae bacterium | reverse complement strand
AAAACTTCTGGAACTGATCGACCAGAAGGAACCGAAGATCAAGGGTATCGTCAATGCCCATCGAGGGGAGATCCTGCCTGTGGAGATCATGGACGATCTTCTCAGAACGATCGCCTGCGTGGATCCGGACAGGGACAAAGTATTCACCCATCCGAGAACCGGCCAGAAGGCCCTTTGCCACAAGGGACCATGTGCCAGCGTGAAAGATATCAAAAATATGTATATTGTTTACCAGAAGCATCTGTTGTAAGGACAGATGCTTTTTTGATATCATAGGAAACTTTGTTCCAGGTTTCCGAGTCGCGTCATTTCTGAAAGAGAGTGAAGGATGGCGTCGATTCCGGTCATTTGGTAAATGTTCACAAAAATCATGAACAGAGTGTTACAAAGACGTGGCCCAAAGAGGACATGGTAAAAAGCAGTGTATAGACGACGGCTTTTTATCCACACCCATTTCCCGGAAAAACCCTATAAAATCAAGTTATACACAGAGTTATCCACTTTATCCACAGGCAGAAATGGAAATCCCAGTGGATAATCCAAATGTCAAGAACAAATATATGTTTTGGTAAAAACGTAGAAAATGTCGTTTTTTTGCCCAAAATGAAAAGTTCGACATTAAAACCGAGAGAGCATGGAAGTGTTTGGACAATAGTTAAAATCAAATATAATTTTGAAATAAATCAGTGATTAACATAAATTAATCTTAAATATTTAGAAAATAATTGCAATATACCGTCAATTGACTTGTAAATTATGCGAAAGATGGTATAATGAAAGTATCAAAAGGCAGCAGCCTTCCCGAAAGGAGCGTGGATATATGCGTTATACGATCAGCGGCAAAAATATCACAGTTACAGAGGGATTAAGAGAATCAATCTACGAGAAACTCGGCAAACTTGAAAAATATTTTGCACCGGATACAGAGCTGATCATCACACTGAGTGTGGAAAAGATGCGTCAGAAGATCGAGGTTACTGTACCGATCAAGGGTCATGTGATCCGTGCCGAGGAAGTGGACGATGATATGTATGCAGCGATTGACAGGGTAGAGGAAGTCCTTGTCAGACAGCTCCGTAAACATAAAACAAAACTGACCAATCAGCAGCACTCAAGAGTCAGCTTCCAGCCGGCTTACATTGAGATGGATGTGGAAGATGAGGACGAGATCAATATCGTCAGAACCAAGAAGTTCGCTGTTAAGCCAATGGATCCTGAGGAAGCCTGTCTTGAGATGGAGCTTCTGGGTCATAGCTTCTTCGTATTCAGAAATGCCTACACAGACGAAGTCAATGTTGTCTACAAGAGAAAAGGCAATACCTACGGTCTGATCGAACCGGAAGTATAAAAGTCATTCAAAAAGATTGTTCGGTCTCAGGCACGCAGAGTGTAAGTGCCAGACCATGAATAATAAAGGGGTGCCCACGGATTCGGAAGGGAATTTATTATGAGGTAAGTGTTTCGGATCCGTCGTGGCCAGCCTGTGGAAAATCAGCATTTTTAAGTTCATTTTAAATAGATCGAGTATCGGCTAAAAGAGGGCTCTTCTTCGGAAGGGTCCTCACTTTTTTAGACTTTTTTTATTTGCACTTATGTGTGACCAGTGTTACAATGAACTATACTATGTATAAACAAAAGTATAAGTTTTACTTTTTCAGGAGATAATAGAATGGGTTTTTTTAGCAAAATCTTGGGTTCTCATTCCGATCGCGAACTGAAACGTATCTATCCGATCGTTGATAAGATCGAAGCCCTTGACAGTCAGTATCAGGCGATGTCCGATGATGAGCTGAAAGCAAAGACAGTGGAATTTAAGGAGCGTCTTGCAAACGGCGAGACACTGGATGATATCCTTGTGGAAGCTTTCGCGACAGTTCGTGAAGCAGCAGCCCGCGTACTGGGTCTTAAACATTACAGAGTACAGCTGATCGGTGGTGTGATCCTTCATCAGGGTCGTATCGCTGAGATGAAGACAGGTGAAGGTAAAACACTGGTTGCCACTTTACCTGCATATCTGAATGCCCTTGAAGGCAAGGGTGTGCATATCGTTACGGTCAATGACTATCTGGCCAGCCGAGATGCCAACGAAATGGGTCAGGTTCACAGTTTCCTC
Source organism: Lachnospiraceae bacterium (assembly GCA_045641805.1). GTDB lineage: Bacteria > Bacillota > Clostridia > Lachnospirales > Lachnospiraceae > Coprococcus_A. Next base: position 3,042 of record JAZUHQ010000125.1, on the reverse strand, counting down.
GGTCTGAAGGTCGGCTGTATCATCAACAGCATGACACCTGAGGAGAGACAGGAAGCGTACAAATGTGATATCACCTATGCAACCAACAACGAACTTGGTTTCGACTATCTGAGAGACAACATGGCGGTTTACGAGAGCAAGCTTGTTCAGCGTGAACTCCACTATGCCATCGTGGATGAGGTCGACTCCGTTCTGATCGATGAAGCAAGAACACCACTGATCATTTCCGGTCAGAGTGGTAAGTCCACAGCCCTCTACAATACATGTGATTACCTGGCGAAGCACATGCAGAAAGGTGAGCGTAAGGGCGAACTCAACAAGATGAATGCCATCATGGGTGAGGAGATCGAGGAGACTGGTGATTTCATCGTCAACGAGAAAGAGCGTCACGTTGTCATGACAGAGCGTGGTGTGAAGCGTGTAGAGCAGTACTTCCATCTCAATAACCTTGCAGATGCGGAGAACCTGGAGATCCAGCACGTCATCATCCTTGCACTTCGTGCCAACTATCTGATGGCGCGTGATAAGGACTACGTTGTCAAAGACGGCGAAGTTATGATCGTCGATGAGCATACAGGCCGTATTATGCCGGGCCGTCGTTATTCCGATGGTCTTCATCAGGCCATTGAGGCCAAAGAGGGTGTCGATGTCAGACGTGAGTCCAGAACACTGGCAACCATCACTTTACAGAACTTCTTTAACAAATATGCTAAGACAGCCGGTATGACAGGTACTGCCCTCACAGAGGAAGAAGAATTCCGTGAGATCTATGGTCTCGATGTTATCGAGATCCCAACCAACAGACCAGTCATCCGTAAAGATAACAATGACCTCATGTTTGCGACTCACCGCGAGAAGATCAACGCGATCGCAGACGAGATCGAAGAGACACATGCAAAGGGACAGCCTGTACTGGTTGGTACCGTGACGATCGAAGCCTCTGAGGAACTTTCCAATGTCATCCGCAGAAGAGGCATCCCTCATAAGGTACTGAATGCTAAGTTCCATGAGCAGGAAGCTGCCATCGTTGCAGATGCAGGTCTTCGCGGTGCCGTTACCATCGCCACCAACATGGCCGGCCGTGGTACCGATATCAAGCTTGGCGAAGGTGTGCCTGAACTGGGTGGTCTGAAGATCATCGGTACAGAGCGTCATGAAGCAAGACGTATCGATAACCAGCTGCGTGGTCGTTCCGGTCGTCAGGGTGACCCTGGTGAGACAACTTTCTATCTGTCTCTCGAAGATAACCTCATGCGTCTTTTCGGTTCCGAGAAGATGATGAAGGTCTTCACTTCCCTGGCACATGAGGAAGGCATGGCCATCGAGCACAAGATGCTCTCCAATGCGGTTGAGAAGGCCCAGAAGAGAATCGAGTCCAACAACTTTGCGATCCGTAAAAATCTGCTCGAGTACGATGCCGTTAACAATGATCAGAGAGAACTCATCTATGCAGAGCGTCTCCGCGTTCTGAAGGGTGAAAACATGCGTGAGGAGATCCTTCGTATGGCAGCAGATACCGTTGAATCTGTTGTCAGAGGAGTGATTCCTGCTGATCAGGCAACTGATGAGTGGGATATCCAGGGTATCAACGAAGTGCTGATCCCAATCGCACCGATCGCTCCACTCAATACAGACAATGAAAACTACAGAGGCTACTCTATTGAGCGTCTGATCGATGAGATCAATGAGAAAGTCCTTGCTCTCTACGAGGAGAAGGAAAAGGATGTTGAGGAGGAGACCGGTTCTCCTGATACCATCCGTGAAGTCGAGCGTGTCTTCCTTCTGAAGACCATCGACCAGAAGTGGATGGCCCACATCGATGATCTGGATCAGCTTCGCAACAGCGTGACACTTAAAGCCTATGCACAGAAGGACCCTGTTGTTGAGTACAGATATGCAGCCATCGACATGTTCAACGATATGATCGCTTCCATTTCCGAGCAGATCGTTCGCATCATGCTTCATATCCGCAAACAGCCAACCGCCGAGCGTGAGCAGGTGGCGAAGGTTACAGGTACCAACAAGGATACATCCGCTGCAGGCAGCAGAACAGTCAGACGTACAGAGAAGAAGATCGGCCCTAACGATCCTTGTCCATGCGGCAAGCGCTATCCGGACGGCAGACCGATCAAGTATAAGAACTGCTGTGGCAGAAATAAATAGAAGTCTTAGTGACTGGAATACATCAACAATACAAACTGCCTGCCGGCTGTTCCGACAGGCAGTTTGTGTTCTTATACACACAAACCATTTTTGACAAAAGAAAGAGGTGATTTTGTGGTCGAATTTGATCAGATCAAATTTGCATTGAGCGGCTATGCCGTACCATTAAAAGAAGTGGGGGATTCACTTTGACATCGCTGGAAAGCAGTCAAGGATCGAAGAACTGGAAAGAATGATGGAGGAGCCGAACTTCTGGGATAACGCAGATAAAGCCAACGGCTGCATGAAGGAGTTAAAGAACCTGAAGGATACACTGGACGAGTTTAGGAGTCTTCAGGAATCCTACGAAAATGTGGAGACACTCCTTGAGATGGGCTATGAGATGGATGATGCGGACCTGATTCCTGAAGTACAGGAAGAAATGGCAGCTTTTGAGGAGAATTTTGATAAACTCCGAATCAAGACCCTCCTCTCCGAAGAATATGATAAAGACAATGCCATTGTGACCTTACATGCAGGTGCCGGCGGTACGGAAGCCTGTGACTGGGTCAGCATGCTTTACAGAATGTATACACGATGGGCTGAAAAGCACGGCTTTACAACAACCGTCCTCGACTATCTGGATGGTGATGAAGCCGGCATCAAGTCCGTGACCGTCGAGATCGCAGGTGAGAATGCCTACGGTTATCTGAAGAGTGAGAAAGGTATCCACAGACTGGTCCGTATCTCTCCTTTCAATGCCGCAGGTAAGAGACAGACCTCTTTTGCCTCCTGCGATGTCATGCCGGACATTGAAGAAGATCTGGATATCGAGATCAATGAGGAAGATCTCCGTATTGATACCTACCGCTCCTCCGGTGCCGGCGGACAGCATATCAA
>JAZUHQ010000124.1:0-2134 GCA_045641805.1 Lachnospiraceae bacterium | reverse complement strand
TGCGGCGATGGAGAACAGCGCTGAGTGAATGTCGGCGGATACCGTCATTTGGCTGACCAGTACACAGTAGATGCCCACGATTACCATGATGAAAAAGCCCTGGAAACCCAGTGCCACTAATCCCCGTGCATAGTTGTTGCCAATCTGCCCCCATTCCCGATTTGTCAAAGTGGCAAAAGGAACCGGAGCGACCGAACTGTAAAGGTATATTTCTATCATTCTGCCGTAAAGTACAACAGTGATCAGAATCGAGATAATCTTCATACACATCGAAACCAATGCCGTTTCCAGCATCAGCTGCAATAGCTCGCCGATATTCATGGTGGCCATCTCCGTTTCCATCGTAGACATCGTGGATGTGATATCAATTGCAGTGTTTCCTCCTATGACTCCCGAAGCCGAATTGACCAGGGATTGCCCAACGTCAAATATGGCCATCACGATATTAAAGGTGTTGGTCACAAGATATACGGCAATGAAGGCCTTGAAGAACCACTTGAAAAACATCCAGGTGTCCATATCATGCATATTGTTGCGCTCTGTGATCATACTGATCAACTCATAGCAGAGAACAAATGTGATGATAAGCCCTGCTATCGGTACGATAACGGACTCTGACAGATTCCGGATCATTGAGAAAATACTAGGATTCCATCCCTGCGGCGTAAGTCCAACCACCGTAGAGATATCTCCGGTTTTCTCATTGACATCGGCGAACATGGTAGACAGATTGCTCGAAATAAATCCTGTCAGGACTTCTCTGATCCATTCTTCAATGGAATCGAATAAATCAAACAACTGCTACTTCCTCCTTACTGTGTGCTGAAAGGGCAGGCCCTGTAGTGACCTGCCCTCCGAATTGCTTAGAACAAGCCCGCAAGCAGAGGAACAAGAGTGGTACCGATGAGGGCAACACCGCCGCCTGCCATAAGCTGCTTCATGCCCTGAGACTTTGCACCGGGGTTATCGTTACCATAGCCCTCCATGAGGTTGATAACACCCCAGATACCAAGACCGGCACCGAGTGCAATAACAAGAGTCTGCAGTACGCCGACTGCACTAGCGAAAAATGCCATACTTTTTTACCTCCATAATGTGTTCTGAAATACAAAAGGAGCCCTGTGATTATCAGGACTCCTGTATTTCTTCGTATTCTTTTATTTCTTCCTCTGAGACATCGGTCTCGTAGATTTCCACCGGCTGATCATGTCGAAGGGACAGCCTTCTGCTGACAAACTTTTCGATATCGAATGCCAGGCCGGGATTACTGTCAGAAAGCTCGCAATAGCGTTTGTGCTTTGTGATGTCAAACTTGTCACTGAAGAACGGTCTCACACCGCGCAGCTGTAAGATGCATTTTCCACCATCCATGACTGCCAACTCATCTCGTGTCATCAGTTCTTTTCCTGTCTTCTGATAATTTATGCCGTAACTCCGGTTGGTTCCTCTGGTGTCTGATGTGTTGAACATGTCGATGGTTTCCTTGCCAAGCATTTCTGACATTTCCTTCAGAGTGGTCGTTTCCTTTCCACCCAGGAACAGTGTGGTATCGCAGTTGCCCACGATGGTGTCCGCTGAATCCTTATATATGGCCTTTAGCTGACTTTGGGACTGCAGAATTATAGATGCAGAGATCTCTCTGGAACGGATCGTGGCGATCAGCTTGTCGAACTTCGGAATCTGACCGATGTTTGCAAACTCATCCAGAAGACATCTCACGTGGACCGGAAGCCTGCCACCATACTTGTCGTCTGCTCTGTCACACAACAGATTGAACAGCTGTGTGTACATGATGGAAACAACAAAATTAAAGGTATCGTCCGTATCCGAAATGATGACGAACATCGCTGTTTTCCGGTCTCCCAGCATATCCAGTTCCAGTTCGTCATAACTCATGAGGTCTCGCAACTCCTTGATGTCGAAGGGTGCAAGGCGTGCACCGCAGGAAATCAGGATCGACTTCGCGGTCTTTCCGGCAGCAAGCTTATACTTTTTGTACTGCCTTACTGCAAAGTGATCCGGTTCCTCTTGCTCAAGATCTTCAAACATCAGATCCACTGCATTTTTGAAGCTTTCGTCATCCTCTCTGGCCTCCGACGCATTGATCATTTCAAGCAGCGTAGTGAAATTCTTC
>JAZUHQ010000123.1:0-3175 GCA_045641805.1 Lachnospiraceae bacterium | reverse complement strand
ACCGATACCGGTAGAAAATGCACCTACACAGCCATAGGTTGTGGTGTGACTATCTGTACCAAAAGCAATATCACCAGGCTTTACATAGCCTGCTTCTGTCATCAGCTGATGGCAGATACCATCGGTACGGTGTACATTTTTCAGTCCGTACTTTTCCGCAAAAGCATCGCCCACTCTGAAATGTCTGGAATCATCTGTCTGTGTTGCAGGAAGAAAATGGTCATAGATCAGGACAACTTTGTCAGGATCCCAGATCTTATCAAAACCCATCTCTTCAAATTTCTGAACGGCGAAAGGCACCATGATGTCATCGATCATGCACCAGTCAACATCGATCGTCACGATATCGCCCGGTTTTACCTCTCTGCCTGCTTTATTACCAATGATTTTTTCAATCAGTGTATGTGCCATAAGTTCGTCTCCTCCTTCCTAGTCCAGACCATTGCGCTTACGCATAGCCTTTACAAGTCCGCCTGCATTTAAGATCTCCAGCAGGTTTTCAGGAAGGGATGCGATCTCATAGGATTTGCCATTGTATTCGATCACCTGACCCGGTGTAACAGTTGCCATATCGCCTTCTGTCACATCCTCGTAGAGATCCGCATTTTCGATCAGAAGCAGACCATTGTTGATGGCATTTCTGAAAAAGATACGTGCATAGGATTTGGCAACGACACAGGAAATACCAAGCGCCTTCACAACTTCCGGTGCCTGCTCTCTGGAAGAACCGCATCCAAAGTTTTTGCCGGCAACGATCATATCGCCAGGTTTGATCAGACCTGCCAGCTCAGGGCGAAGCGGAGAGAAAGCATAAGGTTTCATATCTTCAACTGTCTTCATTGCCAGGTATTCTGTTGGCAGAATGATATCCGTATCGATATCATCGCCCAGGACCCAGATCTTCGCTGTAAATGTATCGCTCATAGTGCCCTCCGATTAGTTCAGCATATCTGCTGTTGTGATCTCGCCTGTGATCGCAGATGCTGTAACGGTTGCTGCAGATGCCAGATAAACAAAGGAATCTTTGTGGCCGGCTCTGCCCTTGAAGTTACGTGTACCTGTGGAAATCAGTGTCTCACCTTCACCGATGACACCCTGACATGCGCCCCAGCAAACAGAACAGTTAGGATTCATGATGATCGCACCTGCCTCCATAAAGATCTCTAAGAGGCCTTCATCCATCGCCTGCTTGTAAACTGCGCGGCTGGCAGGAACAACAAGGAATCTGACTTTTGGAGCCACTTTTCTGCCTTTGATGATGGCTGCACCGACTCTCAGATCTTCGATACGGCCGTTGTTGCAGGAACCGAGGAAAGCTTCATCGATCTTCACGCCAAGGCTCTCCTTTGCAGGAACCACGTTGTCCACAAAGTGAGGTTTTGCCACAATAGGAACGATCTCGGAAAGATCAATATCATAAACTTCTGAGAAGATGGCATCTTCATCAGATTTAACGATCGCCTTTGGCGCTCTTCCATGAGCCTGGAGATAATCCATCGCTACATCGTCCACTTCCATGAGTGCTGTCTTGGCACCTGCTTCTACACAGAGGTTGCAGATAGAGATACGATCAGCCATTGTCAGAGAATGAAGGCCTTCGCCTGCAAACTCCATCGCTTTATAGTTGGCGCCGTTGGCACTGATTCTGCCAATAATCGTCAGGATCAGGTCTCTGGCTGTAGAACCCTCAGGCAGTTTGCCTGTCAGGTTGAAACGGATCGTTTCCGGTACAAGCAGCCAGGATGTACCTGTCACCATGGCATACAGATAGTCTGTACAGCCTACGCCTGTTCCGAAGGCACCCAGTGCACCATAGGCACATGTGTGGGAATCTGCACCAAAGATCAGTTCGCCCGGACAAACGTGATTTTCCATCATAACCTGATGGCAGACACCTTCGCCTTCATAAAATGTGATGCCATGCTCTCTTGCAAAGTCTCTCATTTTTTTCTGTGAAGCAGCTGTCTTTGGGCTGTCGGATGGAATGTTATGATCCACGATCCATACGAGCTTGCTCACATCTGCGATGTGAGGATTCTTTAACTGGTTATTATACATATCGATGGTCAGATGTGTTGTACCATCGTTACTCATGAGTTTGTCGAGTGTGACTGTCTCAATATCGCCTGCTTTTGTAGAAGGTACACCTGCGGCCAGCGCAATGATCTTCTCTGCCATTGTCATACCCATCGCTTAGTCCTCCTTATTCAGTGATGCGATCAGACCACCCTGATCGAGAATTGCCTGCATCTGAGCCGGCAGTTTTGTACATGTATAAGATTTGCCACCTGTGGTGATCATACCCTTTTCAAGGTCAAGTTCCATCTCGTCTCCTTCAGCAACAACATCATATAATTCCTTGCTGACGATAACCGGCATACCAATGTTAATGGCGTTACGATAGAAAATACGTGCAAAAGATTTCGCAACGACAGCTTTAACACCGAGGGCTTTGAGAACGCTTGGTGCCTGCTCTCTGGAAGAACCGCATCCGAAGTTTTCATCAGCGACAACGAAATCACCTGGTTTTACCTGTGAAGCAAATTCTGTATTCAGAGACTCAAATGTGTGAGCCTTCATCTCATCTATAGTTGGAAAAAGCAGATACTGGGATGCAATGATCTGATCGGTATCTACATCCTTATCAAAACGAAAAATCTTTCCCATGGGAACCTCCTTTATTTTTACATACGTAATCATTATAGTGGAAAAAGTTTTAAATCACAAATAAATAATGCATATAATCCCTATAATACTGTGTTATAATAAAGAACGAATGAAAAGATGATAAATGGAGGATCCCAAATGAACAAAAAATATAAAGCCCTGTTTCTGGCCCTTCTCATGCTGGTCTCCTGTCTTTTAGCAACAGGCTGTGACAGACAGAGAAAACCGGTCAGTCTGGAAGACTTCAAAAAGGTATGTGATATCGAGCTTATGGAAGAAGTAACCCTGATGGGTGAAGAATTTGAAAGTGCTGTTGAATCCTATGCATGCGTCCTTCCAAGCGGCGGTCTGAGTGCATTTTATCTTGGTTTTGACAACCATGAACAGGCACTTGACATCTATGCGCATTTCTTTGATGCCCTGGAAAAAGGTCCTGCAGGCACCAAGGTCTCCATGGATGGTGAAAACTACCGTCCAGGCACCTGCAATTTCAATGTCACTTACACCC
>JAZUHQ010000122.1:0-7398 GCA_045641805.1 Lachnospiraceae bacterium | reverse complement strand
TCTTTTCATGAGTCTTCAGCTTCCCGGCAATCTGGCGGAGACCCTGGTGGCAGAGGCCAAGGAGAGAGGAATCCTTCTTGGAAGAAGCGGGGATAAGGTAAGGCTGAGATGTCCGTTGGTGGTGACCGAAGAGGAACTGATCAATGCAGCCTATGATATCAGAGAAATTCTTGAAAAAAAGAGCAAGTAATACTTTTTTACTTTTGAAACAACAGTATTAGGGCCTTTAGTTGTTGTTTCTAAAAAGTTGTAAATAACCTTGAGGTAAGCGAAAGGTAGTCGACAAAAATCCTTTGAAACATGGGTAAATGTTGTGAGGTATGGAGGGGTGTTGTTGAAAGTGCCAAAAAAGCCTTGCGGTTTATTGTTGAAATAACAACATTGACTTTGCTTATATTGTTGTTATAATAAATTTAACTTGTTGTAGCAAAAATTTGATTTTTGAAACGAAAAGTTTATAATGAAAGGAGAGTTTTCAATATGAAAACAAGAGCGGTAAGACTGCATGCAGCGAATGATCTTCGCCTGGAGGAGTTTGAGCTTCCTGAAATCAAGGATGACGAGATCCTTGTCAAGGTCGTTTCCGATAGTATTTGTATGTCCACATACAAATGCGCGATCCTTGGTACAGGTCATAAGCGTGTCCATGCAGACGTAGCTGAACATCCGGCAATTATGGGTCATGAGTTTGCCGGCGATATCGTCAAGGTAGGTAAAGCTCATCAGGATCAGTTCAAACCGGGTATGAAATTTACAATTCAGCCTGCACTGAACTATAAGGGTACCATGTGGAGCCCTGGCTACTCCTATGAGTTCTGTGGCGGCGATGCAACATACTGCATCATTCCTGCAGAGGTAATGGAACTGGGCTGTATGCTTGAGTATAAAGGTAAAGCATACTATGAAGCATCTTTAGCAGAGCCTATGAGCTGTTCTATTGGTGCCTTCAACGCAGCATACCATACAAAGATGGGTGTCTACACACATGACATGGGTATCAAAGAAGGCGGTAAGCTTGCTATCATGGCAGGTGCAGGTCCAATGGGTCTTGGGGCATTAACTTATGCACTTCACAGAGATGTTCGTCCATCCATGATCGTTGTCACAGACGTGAATCAGGACAGACTTGACCGTGCAGAACTCTTATTCCCTGTAGCAGAAGCAGCAGCTGATGGTATTGAGCTTCACTTCGTGAATACAGGTAATATGGCTGACCCTGTCGCTGAACTTCGTGCGATCACAGGCGGCACTGGTTTTGATGATGTTCTCTGTTACGCACCTGTCGGTGCTGTTGTTGAACAGTCCAGTGGTGTCCTTGGAAGAGATGGTTGTCTTAACTTCTTTGCTGGTCCAACAGATACACAGTTCAGCGCAAAAATGAATTTCTATGATGTTCATTACAATTCTACACACGTTATGGGAACAACAGGCGGTAATACAGCAGATATGATTGAGTCTCTCGAGCTGACAGCTGCTAAACGTATTGATCCGGCTGTTATGGTAACACATGTTGGTGGTCTTGATGCAGCTGCTGAGACAACACTGACACTTCCTAAGATCCCAGGCGGTAAAAAACTGATCTACACTCATGTCAGCATGCCACTGACAGCACTGGAAGATTTCCGTGCAAAAGCAGCTGAAGATGAGCGTTATGCAAAGCTTGCTGATATTCTTGATGGCAACAAGGGCTTATGGTGTCCTGAAGCAGAAGAATATTTATTAGCTAACTTTACAGTAGACTAAGCGTCGCATCCCTTCTTGCGGGAGACTGACGCAGGGAGGTATATGATGGAAACAATGGAATTAAGAAGAAATGCGATCGTTGATTTTATCAACAAGAAAGGCAGTATCACTTTTGCTGAGCTGAAAAATGAGTTTTCACATGTGTCCGAAATGACATTACGTACAGACCTTAGACAGCTTGACGAGACAAAACGTATCGTAAGAGTACATGGCGGAGCAAAATCGGTGGAAGTGGTGCTGGGTACAGATGATCTTTTGGGAAAAAGAGCCATTCGAAACGTAGAGGAAAAGGTAACGATCGCTGAGAAAGTGGCAGCGATGATCAGACCTCATACCACGATCTTTCTTGATTCAGGCAGCACAACGACAGCACTGGCAAAAATATGGCCGGATCAGCCAAACTTTATTTTTACCAGCAGCCTCACATGTGCCATGGAGCTGGCGAAACTATCCCAGCCCAAGGTATTTATTCCGGGAGGAGAGCTTAACACTTACAGTATGAGTATCTGTGGTCTTGAGACGATCAAATCACTGGAAAATGTGAATTTCGACCTGACGATCCTTGGAATCACCAATTATGATCCGGACTGTGGATTTACATGCGGTGTTTTAATGGAATCTTATCTGAAACAGGCAGTTTTGAAACAGGCCAATGACAAGATGATATTAATGGATTCTTCCAAGATCGGAAAAAAGAGTACTTTCAATATCTGCAGTTTAGGGGATGTAGATATGGTGGTCATGGACGAAAATGTTCCTGAAAGTTTCCGAAAAGAATGTGAAGAAGCAGGTGTTCAGATCATCTGATCTTACATTGATCATAACGACGTTCAATCAGTCTGCCTTAACATTATATAGGAGCAAAATTTTATGAAATCAAAAGTACAAGCATTTGGTAAGTTCTTATCCGGTATGGTTATGCCAAACATCGGTGCCTTTATCGCATGGGGCTTTATCACAGCATTATTCATCCCGGATGGATGGATTCCTAACGCAGCACTTGCAAGCATTCAGCCTTACATGTTAACATTCCTGCTTCCAATCCTGATCGCTTCCACAGGCGGCTACATGATCGCCGGTGACCGTGGTCGTGTAATGGGTGCAATCGCAGTTGCCGGTTGTATTGCCGGTGTAGGCGGTTTTGATGGCCAGCCAATGCTGATGGCAGCTATGGTAATCGGTCCTTTAGCTGGTTTCATCATCAAGAAGTTCGATGAATTAATGGATGGCCATATGCCAGCCGGTTTTGAAATGCTGATCAACAACTTCTCTGTTGGTATCCTTGGTATGATCGTTGCCATCTTCGGTTTCCTTGTAATCGGACCTGTTATGACAATCATCTTAAGCGTTCTGACAGCTGGTGTTGATGTACTTGTAAGCCACAGCTTACTTCCACTTTCTGCAATCTTTATCGAGCCTGCAAAAGTATTATTCCTTAACAATGCGATTAACCATGGTATCTTCACACCAATCGGTGCTGAACAGGCTTCCACACTTGGCCGTTCCATTATGTACATGCTCGAGGCTAACCCAGGCCCAGGTCTTGGTGTTCTTCTTGCATATGCTATGTTCTGTAAAGATAAGACAACAAAACAGTCTGCACCTGGTGCGATCATCATTCATTTCCTTGGTGGTATCCATGAGATCTATTTCCCATATATCCTCATGAACCCTATGGTTATCGTTGCACCAATCGCCGGTAACATCTGTGCGATCGCATGGTTTGCAGCTACAGGTTGTGGTCTTAAGGCACCTGCTTCCCCAGGTTCCATCATCGCTTTCTTATCCATGACTCCAAAGGATAAGATGGTATTCACAATCATCGGTATCGCGATTGCAACAATCGTATCCTTCCTTATTGCTTCTCCAATCGTTCGAAAGTTTGGCGGTAAGAACCTCGAAGAGGCTCAGAACCAGATGAAACAGATGAAGGCAGAATCTAAGGGTCAGGCTGCTCCAGCTGCAAATGTAGAGATCAAATCCGCTGATGTTAAGAAGATCATCTTCGCTTGTGACGCTGGTATGGGTTCTTCTGCAATGGGTGCAACAAAATTCCGTAACCGAATCAAGGATATCCGTCCGGAGATCATTGTTAAGAACACATCTGTAGATAACATTCCTGGTGATTGTGATATCGCTGTTGTTCAGCAGACTCTTGTTGCGCGTGCTCAGAAGTCCGCTCCACAGGCTAAGATCATCACAATCGGTAACTTCCTTGCAGATCCTGCACTTGATAACCTCTACAACATGCTTGCAACAACAGAGGCTCCTGCAGTAGAGGCACCAGCTGTAGAAGAAGCAGCACCAGCAGCTTCCGGCAACAAGGTGATCGATGCAAATGGCGTTCTTCTGAATCAGGTACCTGTAGATAAGGAAACAGCAATCCGTACAGCAGGTCAGCTTCTTGTGAAGCAGGGTTGTGTAGATCCTTCTTACGTAGATGCCATGGTTGAGCGTGAAAAGATCGTTACAACATACATGGGTATGGGTCTTGCTATTCCTCATGGTACATCCGATGCGAAGGAATCTGTTAAGAAGACAGGTATTGTTCTCTGTCAGTATCCTGAAGGTGTAGATTTCGGTGATGAGAAGGCTCAGCTCGTATTCGGTATCGCTGGTATTGGTGATGAGCATCTTGAACTTCTCTCCAAGATCTGTATGGCATTAGAAGATGAAGCTGTTCTTGAGAAGATGAAGACTACAAATGATGTAGAGTGGATCCTCAGCCAGCTTTCATAAGAATAAAAAAGTAAAATCATGATTTATACAGTTACATTCAATCCATCTATTGACTACATTGTTTCTGTTGATAATCTGACATTAGGTTCCGTAAACAGAACAAACAAAGAGATTATGAACCCGGGCGGTAAGGGCATTAATGTTTCCCTGGTTCTGAGAAATCTCGGTTTCGACAGTACGGCTCTGGGCTTTATGGCAGGTTTCATCGGCGAAGAGATCAGCCGTATGGTTGAGGAACAGGGCATTCGTTCCGATTTCATTAAGGTTGAGAAGGGGCTGTCCAGAATCAATGTCAAGATCAGATCCAACGAAGAATCTGAGATCAATGGTATGGGTCCAAATATCGAAGACGCGGATATTGATAAATTATATGCTCAGTTAGATCAGATGCAGGAAGGGGACGTGCTGGTTCTGGCAGGTTCCATCCCATCTGTCATGCCTGGTACCATGTACAGTGATATCATGGCCAGACTGGCAGATAAGAAGATCAGAATCGTTGTTGATGCAACCAAAGATCTGCTTGTCAATGTACTGAAATACCGTCCATTCCTTGTTAAGCCTAACAATCACGAGCTTGGTGAGATCTACGGTGTGACATTAAAGACAAGAGATGAGGTTATTCCTTATGCTAAAAAAATGCAGGAAGACGGTGCAAGAAATGTACTGATTTCCATGGCAGGTGAAGGTGCAGTTCTCCTTGCTGAGGACGGCAAAGTTTACCAGTCCGAAGCACCGAAGGGTAAGGTTCAGAACTCCGTGGGTGCCGGTGATTCTATGGTGGCAGGTTTCGTAGCAGGCTACCTGGCTTCCGGTGACTATGAGCAGGCTTTCTATACAGGTGTCTGCACAGGTTCCGCCTCCGCTTTCTCAGAAGGGGTGGCAACAAAAGGGTACGTAAGAGAACTTCTTGCGCAGTTCGGAAAAAACTATTTATAATAAAGATGACTCATTATTGGCATCGAAAGGAGACTTACAATGAAGGTATTCAATTACACAATCACAGATCCATCAGGTATTCATGCAAGACCAGCTGGTATTCTTGTTAAGCAGGCTTCTGCATATGCATGTTCCGTTAAGATCGAAAAGGGCGGCAGAGCAGTAGACGCTAAGAGAATCATGGGCGTTATGTCTCTTGGTGTTAAGTGCGGCAACGAGATCACAGTTACATGTGAAGGCGAAGGCGAAGACACAGCAGCAGCAGAACTTGAAGTATTCTTCAAAGAGAATCTGTAAAGAAGACTGGAGATAACAGCAATCATCATCCGGGCCTGTGTCCGGAAAGGGGAAAGGTGAAGATATGATTTATAATGGTAAATCAGTATTCGGAGGAGTTGCTATCGGCCGTCTCTCCATTTACAAAAAAAATACACACACTGTAACTGAAACAAAGATTGAAGATACAGCCGCTGAGATCAAGCGCTTCGAAAATGCAAAAGAGACAGCAAAGGAGCAGCTTGGAGGTCTTTACGAGAAAGCTTTAAAGGAAGTTGGCGAAGCAAACGCAGCTATCTTTGAAGTTCATCAGATGATGCTTGAAGACCTTGATTTCATCGAGTCTGTTATCAATATAATCGAAACACAGCTGGTAACAGCTGAGTATGCAGTTGCAACAACCGGTGAGAATTTCTCCATCATCTTTGCAGCTATGGACGATGACTACATGAAAGCCAGAGCAGCTGACGTTAAGGATATCAGCAGCCGTGTGATTTCCATCCTTCAGGGAACAGATCAGGATATGATCGGAAGCAATGAGCCTATGATCCTTGTGGCTGATGATCTTGCGCCATCAGAAACCGTACAGCTTGATAAATCTTTGCTTATGTCTTTCGTTACAAGATATGGTTCCACAAACTCTCATACAGCAATTCTTGCAAGAACAATGAACCTGCCTGCACTGATCGGTATCGACTATTCCGATGAGATCGATGGTAAGCTGGGTATTGTTGATGGTTACGCAGGTATCCTTTATGTAGATCCTGATGAAGAGACCATTGCAAAGTACAGAAAGAAACAGGAAGAGGATGCTGAAAAGCTTCGTCTTCTTCAGGAACTGAAGGGTGTGGAAACAGTTACTGCTGATGGTAAGCATATCCATCTGTATGCAAATATCGGTGGCATCGGTGATGTTCCATCTGTTCTTGAGAACGATGCAGCAGGCGTAGGTCTGTTCCGTTCTGAGTTTATTTACCTTGAGTCTGAGACATTCCCAACAGAGGATGAACTTTTCAGAGCTTATAAGACAGTTGCTGAAACACTGGTAGGCAAGAAGATCATTATCCGTACACTGGATATCGGTGCAGATAAGCAGGTTCACTACTTCGATCTGGGCCATGAAGACAATCCTGCACTTGGCTACCGCGCGATCCGTATCTGTCTGACACAGCCTGAGATCTTCAAGACACAGCTCAGAGCAATCTTCAGAGCAAGTGCATATGGTAACATTTCCATTATGTACCCTATGATCATTTCTGTAGATGAAGTAAAACAGATCAAGGCAATCGTTGCTGAGGTAAAAGCAGAACTCAAAGAACAGGGTATTCCATATAAGGATTGTGAAGAGGGTATCATGATTGAGACACCTGCAGCAGTCTTCATGTCAGAGGAACTGGGTCAGATGGTAGACTTCTTCTCCATCGGTACCAACGATCTGACACAGTACACGCTGGCGATCGACCGTATGAACGAGAAGCTTGAGCCTTTCTTCGATGCACATCATCCTGCAGTTCTCCGTCTGATCCAGATGGTAACCGAGAACTCTCACAAGGCAGGTATCTGGACCGGTATCTGCGGCGAGCTTGGTGCTGATCTTGAGCTGACCGAGACCTTCCTGAAGATGGGCGTGGATGAGCTGTCCGTATCACCCGGATGCATCCTTCCTTTAAGAGCAAAGGTTCGCGAGACCGAATAAGAAATAAT
>JAZUHQ010000121.1:0-3297 GCA_045641805.1 Lachnospiraceae bacterium | reverse complement strand
CAGTTCCAGAGCTTCTGCAGAATTCATGCCGGCGTATCTTCGTATGCTGAATAAGAAATCGAAAGAAGTGCTTGAAAAGGGGTTTGAGCTTACCGATATACAGCTTGAGCACCTGGCTATGACAGAACATCTCAGATGGATGGCCTTCCATTATGCCATGGGTTATCGTGCCATGAGAGAAGAGGAATTGCAGGGGCGTCTGGCTTATTATCAGAAGCTGCTGAAGGAGAATGAAACTGAAAAAGCAAAAGCTTACCGGATCTCCAAAGATGGCGACCGGAAGCGTCATGCCTGTCTGGTCGACTGGGAAGCGCTGGATGTGCTTTCGGAGCGCGAAAAAGCGGTGACCGGCAACGAAGGCCTGAATTATAAACAGTATGACCGTGACAATATTCTTCTGATTCCTGAGCTTTTAAGGAAAAATGCAGAACTTGATGTTTAACGTCAGTGAGGGTGAGTGACATGAAAAAAAACAATAAATGGAGATGGATCTTCCCGATCCTCCTGATCTGGCTGGTGCTCCTTTGGATACTGGTGTGGTTTGAGGCACCACACCTTCAGGAGACCAATATTGAAACGCTGGGTGATGCCCTGTGGTTCTCGCTGGTTACCATGACAACGGTAGGTTATGGTGATTATTACCCGGTCAGCACCGGTGGTAAGGTCATTGGCTTTCTGTTTATCCTGATGAGCGTAGGCGTATTTTCACTGGTAATCAGCCTGTTTTTATCGGTAGTCAGAGACTATACACTGCCTAGAATGAGACTGGCAAGCCAGAAACAAAAGAAATGGTACTATTTCAAACAGATGAATGCAGGCACTATTGCCCTGGCAGAGGATCTGGCAACGAAACCGGGCTTCAATGATGTACTGATCTTTGAAGCATCAGAAGAATCTTCTGTTTTCAAACAACGCGCCAGGGCCATCCATGCCTTCTGTTTTGAAACTTCTGAAAAAGAGCTGGCGAAAATGAAAACGGGCCATCCGGAAGAACTTCACGTTTTCTTTATGGGAACAGAAGGTTATGAAAATTATCAGCAGGCACTGTATACCTGGGAAGAAATCCCCAAGATCAAGATTTACTGTGAAACTGAATTCAGACCTGAAAACATGGATGATCGTCTGACCTGCTTTGATAAATATGATTCCTGTGCCCGTCTATTCTGGCAGCACTATGAACCTGTCAGAGGTGAAATGAACGAGATCGTTCTGATCGGTTTTGGAAAATATGGGCATAAACTGCTTTCCAGAGCTTTTCTGACGAATATTTACGAGCCGGGTACATCCTTTACATATCATGTTTTCGGAGACAGCCGTGCTTACAGAAGCATGCATACGTCTATGAAGGATGTGATTTGGTTTAAAGGGGATAACTTCGAAAACGATGGTGAAGCGATGCTGGATGACTCTAAAGATGTGATCTGGTTCCATGACAGAGCCTGGTATGAGAATAAGGCGCTGCTCCAGAGAGCAAAACACATCTTGCTCTGTGAAGACCGGGATTCCCTGAATCTGGAGACTTTCCAGATGATCAAGGATGGTTTTGCAGTGAGCGGGCAAATCTGGCTGAGAACCATTGACGGCAGTTCCGTGGGACCTAAGCCAAAAGAGATCAAGAAAGAAGTCACCATGATCCAGCCGCGAATTTTTGGCGACTATGATGCAATTTATACGGAAGAGCAGATCATTCGTGTGAAGCTTTTGAGGATTGCCAGAAGGTTACATCAGGCTTATTATGACAGCAAGATAAAATATGGTGCAGATCCTGAGAGTGTGCATACATGGCAGAGCCTGCCGGATATTCTGAAACAGTCCAATATCGCGGCGGCAGACCATCTGGCAGTCAAAGTTCGTATTCTATGTCCGGGCATCACCTTTGATGAACTGAGCACAGCGCTTTGTAAAAAAGCCTATGAAAGATATGCTTCCAGAGTCCATGAGGAAAAAGACATGTTCAGAAGACTGGAGCATACAAGATGGATGCGTTTCTTTGCCATTCAGAACTTTACATATGGCGAAAAGAATCTTCTGATGAAGACTCATGATAATTACAAATCCTATGATGAACTGACAGAGGAAGTGAAATCCTACGACGACAATGAATGGAAAGTCCTGGAGAACTATTATCCGGAGATGGATGTAACATCATAAGTGATAACTGAATAGAGATTAAGTGGGAAAAAGCCAGTATCAGCTTTTGGGTTGATACTGGCTTTTTGTGAAAATTTCGTGAAAAAAAGAGTAATGCGACTTGTATCACCAGGTGTGTTCTGGTGATATGATCAAAGTGTCAAAGGAAATAACCGGAGACAAACGATAAAACATGATAATGAATGTACAAATGGAGGTATTCAGAATGAGTGATTATTATTGCAGATGCAGAGATTGTAAGTATTGTCAGCTGAATGAGAAAGACGGCTACAAGCGTTACTGCGAGGAGTATGGCAGTTACGAGGATCCTGACAAAGTCAGAGAATGTAAGCGCTATAAGGAAGACTAAATAACAAAGGTTATACATTTAGGAGGCATTAGATATGTTATTAGATGCACTTGTGGTATTTATTGTATTGACACTGATTTCAAAAATGATGGAGAAGTCCAAAGCTAAGAAAACTGCTTCCATTCAGATGAAAGGGTTAAGTGGTTTTGAAAATGTAAGAAAGATCAAAGTGGATTGCAGAGATCTTTTAGAGGATGAAATCTTCCAGATGAATATTTCTACAGAGCCATCCATCCACAATAAGCAGGTGAAATTCTTTATTGATTCTTCGTTTGCAGTCAATCCAAATTATAAGGTCGAATGGAACAGCGCCGTATTTATGGATGCAGCAGGCAGAGAGGTGAAAAAACCTGATAATGTGACTGGTATGTATGAGGATTGCTTTGATGATTGTATGTACCTGATCTATACAATGTCATGATTGAAAAAGTAAACAAAAGTATAGCGAATTGATGAAATACATGAATCATGGTATATTTATATCAATGATTCATGAAAAATGAGGGCTAAAATAATGAAAAACACAATTCAATGGACAATGACAGCAGTAATGGCAGCGACCATGATGCTTACGGGCTGTAGCGGCAGTGTATCATCTGCGGCAGATCCAATCAAAACGCATGTTGAGAAGTTTGTGGAAACAAAGAAACCTGATTCCGTGGAGGGCGGATGGATCTACTCTGAAGCTGTACCTGATCCACTGCCGATTACCATCAATGGTGAAAGACATGATCTGGCTGCACCGATCTTTGCATTTGACGATAATGGTTATTTTGGCCTGATGGATATAGATGATG
>JAZUHQ010000120.1:0-10748 GCA_045641805.1 Lachnospiraceae bacterium | reverse complement strand
TTACCTCATCAAAATACCCTACAATTGCGTATCCCATAACACTCCTTTTGAACGATAAAATTCAACTGTAATATACTGAAATTTATTCTTTTATACCGGTGTACCGACTTCAATTAGGTTCCCATCCGGGTCATAAAATCTGACCACCCGCTGGCCCCAGCTGTGCGTCATCAGCCGATTCACATACTCCGTTTCAGGATAGAGCATTTCAAGCTTTTTCACGAAGGCTTCAATATCCGGTTCTTCAAAATACAGTTCTGAGCTGTTGCTTTTGGGAATCACATTTCTTTCCGTGAATTTTTCCCAGTACACAGCTTCCTGTAAATATATGTTTCCGGTCAGTTCCATATTTCCGTCATTGTCTTGAATCAACACAAGCTCAAACATATCGCTGTAAAACCGCAAAGCCTGATGGCAGTCTTTCACAAGGATTAGTGTCCCTCTATACGTCACCAACAGTCCCTCCTTGCCGCATCAAATTAGAATTTAATATTTATTCCACAGGAAAGAACAGTTTATTCTGACCTTTGGCTGGTTCCGTAAAATCACACACCGCACCCGCGAGTTTCATTCCCAGTTCCGGTATAAGCTCAGCAAGCACTTTTTCAAATGTTTCTCCATAGTTATCCGGATTAACCTCTGTAACAAGGTATTTTCTTGCAGGCATAATCCACTTGACCCATCCGTTCGGAACTATCGTGTCTTCATACACTTCAATTCCTGCCAAATACAACCCTCTCGAGAAATTGTCTGTCCAGGGCATAAATGACATTGTCTCGTCGCTCATTGCTCCCCAGAACCCGACAAAAGATCCGTCAGGATTCTTCATCCCCAAGGAAGCGACTTCATTAAAGTTTGAATTAGCTTGTTGCCACAAATCATGAACGATATTCTTTTCCCGAGTACATAATCCCACCTTACCGATAACAGCAATTTTCGGCAAGTCAATCAGTTCGTATTGAATCATTATTGCTCTCCTTTTCCGGCATTAAATTATAATTCGTCGTTCTCTTTACAAACATTATATCTCATATTTTTCAATCGCACACCCCATAAATACCCTCAGAATTCTCGTTCTCTGCTTGATAAGGCTCCTTTCTCGCAACAAAAAAAGCTGCCCCATCTTGGAGCAGCTCTTCATTGTTTTGAATTTACTTGTTGTAAACGGTCTCGTCCAGTTTACCTTCGGTCTTAGCGACAGCAACAGCAGCCAGGGAATCACCAACACAGTTCAGACTGGTAACCAGCATCTCGATGGGACGGTTGATTGCCAGGATCAGGGCATAACCCATCATGGCAGCCTCACCGGTAAAGCCAACACCGGACAGGATGGTGAACAGGATGATGGCACCAGCGCCGGGAGCAGCGGGAGTGCCAGCGGAAGCGATCAGTGCCAGCACCATGATCAGAACCAGCTGACCAACGGTAACGCTATAACCACCGACACCAGCCAGGAACAGGGTAGCAACGACCTGCATGATAGCGGTACCGTCCATGTTGATGGTCATACCCAGGGGCAGGACGTAAGAAGCGATCTGATTATCAACACCAAGCTCTTTGGTAGTGGTGTCGATATTCAGGGGCAGGGTTGCCGCACTGGAAGAAGTAGAGAAACCGAAGACCATGACCTTGAAGATCTTCTTTACGAAAACAATGGGGTTCAGCTTGGTGAGAACAGCCAGGATCAGAGGATAGACCACGATCATGTAGACCAGCAGAAGAACCACGGTGATGACAACGTAGGAAACTGCAGGCTTCAGATAAGTGATACCATAGGTAGCGAAGGTACGGCACAGCAGCATGAAGATAGCGATGGGACCAAACTTCTCAACAACAAAGTTCAGGAACATCACGATGATGTTGCTCAGTTCCTCGCAAACCTTGTGGATGGCGCTCTCTTTGCCGAGTTTCAACTTGTTCATGCACAGGCCGCAGACGACAGCCAGGAATACAATGGCCAGAACACCGTTATTCACAGAGAAGGTTGCACCAATGTTGCTGGGAATGATGTTCAGGATGACAGCCAGAGGGTTAGCACCGGTAGAGCCGCTGGCAGCGTCCAGACCTTCCAGATGGATCTTGAAAACACCGGCATAGTTGAACAGCAGACCAACGACACCAGCCAGGATCAAGGCCAGGAAGCTGGTCAGCAAGAAGATACCGAAGGTCTTGGCAGATACACGACCAAGGGTTGCAGCATCGGTAATGTTGCCGATAGCGATGACGATGGAACAGAAGACCATTGGGACGATGACCAACTGCAGGCTGCGGATGAAAAGCTGTCCGATAATATAGAACAGACCAATAGCCTTTTCAGCACCAGCAGCAGTGATATCCTGGAACAGCCAGCGATTGATTCCCTGCCAGACTGCAGAATCAGCACCCAGGCTCTCACGGATAGTCATGAAGATCAGGCCGACGCCGATGCCCAGCACCATAGCGATCAGCATTCTGATAGCAAGACGATTGGATTTAACGTTTTTCTCTGCCATAACAGAACCTCCGAAACAGATTGATAAAATTACATTTCGAAGTATGTTACACGAAATAACAGCTGTTTGCAAGAATAATTTTTAGAAGTTTCATTTCTGAAAATTGAGCTTATAACTTAGCATCCGGACGATTATGCCTAATCTTATGATTCAATCGGAAGCTGGATCTCTGTCAGCCACTCTTCTTCCGATTCCTTATTCCAAATGCCATCAATGTAACATTCTCTGGCAAGACCTATTGCCTTATATCCATTTTGCTCTGCGTATTTCATAAGGAATGCGTATGCTTCGCCGATAGCATCATAGGGTCCTTTATGATAAATGCTCAGCACCTTTGCTTCCGGAAGAGTTTTGAACTTAATATGTTCATTTTCTTTTCCGAATGCCGTTACAGCCTCACTGTGTCTGATATGGATATCGGTCTCCTTGTGTTCGCCATCGAGATATTCGCAGAACTCATAGGGTGGCTCTGAACACTTCAGTCCGGGATTCAGCATTAAGCACTCCTGTCCAACAGACGGAATCCACTGCATGCTGTCTGAATATGTCTTCAATATCGTTTCAGCAGTATAAACGATCTTTTCGGAAATCACTTTTTCCGTTACCTGGTATTTCATCTCATTATCCTCCAAAATAGAATTTATTATGGAAAGCCGAGATTCAATAAGCGCTTTGTCTTTAATAAGTGATTTTGCTTTTTCCTGCAGGATCCCTTTCACATCTTCACCGGAAAACACTGCTTTGATTTCTTCAATCGACAGACCAAGCTGTCTGTATGATTTGATCCTCGCGGCAATTTCAAGCTGAGAGGTTTCATAAAACCTGTAGTTATTCCATTCGTCAACGGAAGCAGGTTTCAGAAGGCCTTCTTTTTCGTAAAATCGAAGAGCTTTTACCGTCAGATGTGAGAGTTTTGAAAATTCACTGATTTTAAGCATTTATGTCCATCTCCTTTCCACATCTGATACTCTATTCTATCCCCTAAGGGATGAGTCAAGAGAAATACATTCCTGAAGTCTCCATATATTTTTTCGCAAATCTAATTCCTCGTCCCGCACTTCGCCCACACATACCACATTGGTGGGACCGGTGAGCCATACACCATCCACACTGCCATCGTCCTTGCGAACAATATCGATGTTCAATCGTCCACCGGGCATATCAAAATCAAGACCGCTGTCAGGGCCCTCTCCTCTTTGAGCAAGAACCAGGGCTATGGAAGCCGTACCGGTTCCACAGGCAAAGGTAAAGTCTTCTACCCCGCGCTCATAGGTAAGTTCTGTAACATGAGCATCCCCATCTTTATCGTAAAAGTTCACATTGGCTCCCTTGGGAAAGCGCTGATGAAAACGCAGCTTACGCCCCAGATCAAAGAGAGTCTTGCTCTCACGTTGTGCCAGGTCGGGAATATATACAACTGCATGAGGAAGTCCCGGATTACCCAGTTCCACATAACCGCATCGATACTCTTCACCATCCACCTTAAGAGTAAATTCCGGATCAATAACAGTAGGATCGGTCAGACGAATCCGATAGATCCGCTCTGTAATACGTTTTCCCCTGACAATGCCTGATGGAGTTTCCACCACCTGCTCCTCACCGGAGAGTCCCACCAGATTACCATAACGGCAGATGCAGCGTGCACCATTGCCGCACATTTCTGCGGGAGAACCATCGGAATTATAAAACAGCATTTTATAGTCAGCCACATCGGACCGATCCACCACCATCAGACCATCTGCCCCGATGGAAAGATGCCGATGGCAGATCTTTGCCGCAATGGCTGAAAAAGCCTCCACCGGAATATGCTCTTTCAGATTGTTAATGATAATAAAGTCGTTGCCGGCTCCGTTAAGTTTGTGAAATCTCATATTTTATTCCTTTATGCATAGGTGCCATAGAGTTGTCCCTTTTTCTTCAGTACTATTGCGTAGATAATATACACCACCGTACTGATGAACCAGGTAATGGGATAGATCCAATAAGTCAGTTCAATATGATGCCAGATCTGGCCAATGGTCATAAATACCAGTACACGGATCGCACACCAGCATACCAGCATGACCATCATGGGCGCCGTGGGTTTTCCAATGCCTCGCATGACAGCCGATGACCTGAGCACAGACAACACCCACGATCAGGCCAAAGATCATGCCGCTCTTGACACGATCGGGTTTTCTTGCGCCGATATTCTGAGAAATATAGGTAGAGATCGCCATAGAGAAGGCCGTTACCGGCAGGAAACCAAAACCTTCTACTCTGGAGTATGCTCCGATTCCCGCAACAGCCACAGAGCCAAAGGAATTAATGTAGGACTGGATCAGCACGTTGGACAGATCAATGACGCAGCCCTGCATGGCCGTAGGCATACCATAGCGAACGATATCCTTTAATACAATATGGTCCACACGGATCTCCGAAGGGATCACACGAATCGCATCATCAATGGTCAGCAGCTTGCGAAGAGCCAGGAAAGCGGAGCAAAACTGAGAGATGATGGTCGCAATGGCTGCATTGGATTTCATTTTTTTGTGCCCTATATTACGATCTTAATTCAGCCTCTTTGCATCTGATCTGCTGCTGAATACATCACCGAAACACTTATTTTTTCGGCAACCTTGGTATTATAACACATTTCATGATGTGAAAACCAACGAGAACCCCTAATATCAACAAGACTTTGCTTTTTGCTTACGGTATACTCCCTACTCTTGTGCATCTTTGTGGTAAAACACAGATTTTATGCGGTATTTGTCACTAATCTTATATTAATTATAATAAGCATCGGGCTCCCATCTGGGGATATATACTGATTCTTTCAGTTAAAATCGGATCGGATCCCTTGTTTCTGCTTATTTTTCCTTATAGTACAGCATGCAGTGGCAGTAGCCTTCAAAATCAGGATCATCGATCTGAGCCTTGAATTCTTCGCACATGCACTTGTACTCCGGTTTGTTTTCAGCACGGCACGGACAGAAGCCTCCTCGCTGACGCAGGCCTTCACGGATCTTTTTTACAACTGCCTGATCACTGTTTAAACGTACTTTTGCCATGGGATTACTCCTCCGGGTACAGCATGTTGGCAAGAAGGGACTTAAAGGTTTCCTCGTCGATGGATCCGATATCCTTTACCACCAGTTCTCCATCACGGTAGAACAGAATGGTAGGAAGGTCAAAGATCTGCATCTCTTCAGCGATCTCAAAATTAGTGGTCAGATTGATGCGCATGAAATCGATGCCCGGCATACGTTCTGCGATGGAGTTAAAAACAGGCTCCAGAAGTTCACACGCAAAACAGAAATCGCCATAGCAATCTACTACAGCAAAATGGGAAGAGGCAACGGCTTCTTTAAATGTCGCACTGGTAAGTTCACGGATCATTACTGAATGTCCTCCTCTGCTTTAGTCTTTAAAGTCTCATATACAAGACGGAAATACTCGTTAGCGATGGCCATGGACACATTCTCAGCGATCGCTTTTTCATCGGTGATGCCTGCTTCTTTCAGTTGGGACAGGGTTGTCTCCTTGATAGATGCTTCATCAACGGTAAAACCGTGATCTTCAGCAAATTTCTGATCTGCCAGAATGCTGATGAACTGAGGACGCATATCTTTTGCCAGCATTTCCAGGGCTTCTTCCTCGGTGATCATGTCCCCTTCCTCAGTGAATCGAAGATCGATTCCCATGGCAAGATTCTCTTCATAGGAGATTTTAGCCTGCGCCATGGTCCAGGAAGAGACCTCTTCTTCATCCAGTTCTACTTCCGCATTGGCAGCGAGATAGTCATGCATGGCCATAATATGCATCCGGATGTTGTTCTCACGGTTTTTATTCTCTTCTTTTTCCTACAGATGTGCTTTCAGATCATCGATGGTAGAAACCCCGGGAATGGCAGCCTTCTCAGCAATCTTTTCTTCACTGCAGGCAGCATTGACCAGGATCTTATCCAGGGTAAGGGATACTTCTTCTCCATGGATAAGTACGCTCAAGGTATCGCCCCTCTTAAGGGAAGACAGATCGGTCTTGATCTCAATACCGGGCATAGCGAGGTCAGGGTAAAGATAAACTAAGCCGGCGTTACCCTGGCAGATCAGACCACAGTTTTCACAAACAGCCTCTGCTTCTACTGTCTCTCCCAGGTTACGCATCATGCCGCTGACCATGGCATCGATCTCTTCGCCTGAAACACTGTAGGACAAAAGGTCCGGATTTATTTCCATGCCGGAAAGATCCGGCAGCTTGATAATTTTGGAATTCATTGCTTTCCTCCCATAAATAATTGGTAATAAGTATTTCTTTCCATCAGTTCATCAGGAGTACCTTCATCTTCCACGCACCCGTCACGCATGACGATCAGACGGTCGGCTTTTACCGTGGCGGAAGGATTATGAGCGATCATAATGGTCGTCTTGCCTTCCATCAAGGTCTCCAGCGCTTTGACTACAGTACTTTCGCTCTCAGCATCCAGGCTTCCGGTTGCTTCATCCAGCAGCAGATAAGGGCTGTTTTTCAGGATAGCTCTGGCGATGGAGATCATCTGCTTCTGACCTCCGGAGAGGTTGGAAGATCCGGTTGAGATCTTGCTGTCCAGTCCCTGTTCCAGAGACCGGATATAGTTTCCGATACCACAAAGATCTGCCACTTCCATTAAACGTTCATCGGACACCGGATCATTGATGCCATAGCAGAGAGTTTCACGGATCGTTCCGGAGATCAGTTCTGTGTTTTGTGAAACGATAGCCATACGATCACGCCATTTTCTCAGGGAGAAGGCCTGAATGTCCCTGTCTCCGTAGCAGATCATGCCTTCATCCGGCGTATACATTCTCTCCAGCAATTTGAAGATAGTGGATTTTCCGGCACCATTGGTACCAATGATCGCTGTGGTTTGGTTCTTTGGAATGGTAAAGGAAACATCCTTCAATACAGGAACCTTGTCATAGGAGAAGGATACATGGTCCACATGGATATCCTTTTGTTCGCCGGAAATTTCTTCTCCGCATAAGCTCTCTTCTTCCAGAGCAAGTATCTCAACGACATTTTTTACAGAACCGTTGATCGATCTGAAGCTTCCGTAATTCAGGAAGAGGTTGATCAACTGGATACCCACACTACCGGATAAGGTATAAAAGGCTACCAGTTCACCAATGGTCAGAACTCCCTTCTTGACCATGGCTGCGCCAAAGACAAAGGAAATGATCAGGGAGATGCTTCCGATCAACTGCATGCCCACCTGTACAAAAGCCAGGGTCATTTCGGAGAATATGTCCGCTTCAAACATCAATTTGAACATCTTATCACCGGATGCAAGTTCCTTATCCTGCATATTGAAGGCTTTGATAGCTTTAAAGGCAGCAGTCCTCTCAAAGAGGTATCCCATGGTCACAGCATTGGAGTTAACCCCCTTACGGGCGGCCGTAAAAGTAAACCATCCGTAGATCATGGCAATGACAACGGAGACCGGAATGATCAGCAGTGAGTAAAGTCCCATAACCTTATTATAGGCAATGAGATTTTTGAATACCAGAAAAGCGGTATATACAGCTCCGAAGGTCGAGATGAGGATCTCAAAGTAGTAAGCGGCAGAACCGGCATCGGAGATCACACGGCTGACCAATTCATCGGCTGACTCCTGATCATAGAACTTTCTGGGTAAACGGAGCAGATGACGGAAGACCTTGCTTCTCACCTGCTTGTTGATCCGTCCATAACAGACTTCCCCCACTAAAGTGGTTATAACAGAACAGACAACTGTCAAAGAAAGATACACCAGATACCTTACCAGGCGATCCGCGCGGATCGTGTTCTGATAGGAGTCAATGATATCGGCTGTGATCTGAACGGAACGCACTTCTACCTGTCCGGCAACGATACCGGTGATAAATAGAATGATCAGCATGATCCAGGGAAGAGAAACACCTTTAAAGAGGTTCAGGTAACGCTTGGGTTGATTCATGCCGTCACCTCCTGTGTCTCTACCAGTTCACGAAATGCAGGACAAGTATCCATCAGATCCGGGTAGGTTCCGGAAGCGATCATCTCTCCATCGGTCAGAAGAATGATCTGGTCCATGTCTTGGATATAGGAAAGATCATGCGTAACGACCACAACCGTCTTATCCTTCAGCTCTTCCATGATCAGGTCGCGAACTATCTGTGTGGATTCTGCATCCAGTGCACTGGAAGGTTCATCCAGCAGAACGATCTTGGAGTCGCGCATCTTTTCTCTGGTAATGATGAGTTTCTGAAGCTGACCTCCGCTCATCATATCTCCTCCGGAGATCATGGTCTGAAGACCTTCTGTCTGCAGCAGGATATATTGATCAAATCCTGTTTCGGAAGCATTCTCCAAAATGATCTCGTCGGGAAGATCGGTTTCATTTCCATACAAAAGTGCTTCCCTGATGGTTCCGGAGAATACCTGATGAAACTGAGGAACATAAGCGATCTGCTTTCGATATTCCTCCATCTGATATTCATTGATGGGGACCCCGCCAAGGGTGACTTTACCGGAAGCAGGCTCATAGAACCGCTCGATCAAAGACAGCGCCGTGGATTTTCCGCTTCCGCTTCGGCCGACGACAGCCACTTTGGAACCTTCCGGGATCGTAAAAGAAACAGAAGAAAGTGCTTCTTTCTCCACCTCTTCCTGGGATGCAGCATCTTTTTCCACATAAGAGAAAGACACGTCCTCAAAAGAAATGGAATAATCCTTCAGATCCTTAAGATCTTTACCCTGTTCGTTCATCTCTTCTTTAGGAGCTTTGTACAGACGGACACTTCTCTCCAGGCTTCCGCCGATTCCCTTCAACTGAACCCAATCATCGATCAGGGTAGCGATCTTTGAGGAGATATTGGTGGAAAACAGGAAGAATGCGATCCACTGGGAAATATCGATACTTCCCTTCTGCAAAAGTACTACCGCTACGACCATTAACAAAAACTGCTGAAGGAGTTCGATTCCCTGCTGGACAGAGAGCGATATTCCGCTGACCTTGGCGATAGCGACATTGGCTTTATAGAGTTCATTAATATAGTCTTCGCCCTTCTCACCTTCCGCGTCTTCCCTGTTGAAAGACTTGATGAGAGAGACATTCTTCAATCTCTCATCTAATCTTCCTGTGAGAACACCGATCTTTTCACGGGCTTGTGCCTCTGTCTTATAGACCCATCGTCCAACGATACGCATATAGACATACTTCAGCGGCAGGAACAGGATCAGGATGATCAGAAGGATAACATCATAGCTTTCTACCACGATCAGTGCCCTGATAACGTAGATAATGTCAGGAACAACGGCAACGATCAAGGCAAGCAGGCTGGGAATACCAGAAGAGATATCGTAGGTTACGGCAGAGAGCATTTCAGAGCGATCGATCGTATCAAAGAAGGATTCTTTGATCTTCAACATCTGGCCCCACAACTGAAAACGGGCTCGTTTTGTTGTGGTGGAATAAGCAAAAGCACGGATCAGACACTGCACGATTGCCAGTAGAGCTAACAGCCCATAGCCGATCAACGCTTCACTCAGAGCACCTGCAGACAGGTCTCCTCCGAGCAGTCTTCCGGTGGTGGTAGGAATACTGAGCAGCAGCCTGTTATACATCAGGTTGAAGATAAACAGCGCTGCTACCCAAAGCCACGGGATTCGAGACTTTTTGACGATCATGATCAGGTCTTTAAACCCGATCTGTCTGCTCTTTTCCTTGGATTTATGAGTTTGTTTCATGGGATCCACAGATTACTGGATTTCGATCAGTGCATCGATATCTTTCATAAAATATGCGTAGGCACTACAGGTGTTTTCGGTAAGGCTGGCATACTGAACATTCATATCGATGACCATCTGGGTGAATTCCTGATCGGAATATGCAAGCAGGATGTTCTCGTTGCCTTCAATGATGGCAAAGTAGTCGGCACCCATGAATTCCTGAGCAGTTTTAGCGTCCTCAGGGGTAGCAAAAACATAGTATTCATACATGCAGAGTGCTCTGTCATCCTTGTCACCATAAAGGATCAGAAAGTCCTGAATGAGATCAACGCCATATTCACTTTTGAATCCATCTACCAGATCAGGACAATTCTTTCCGGAAGTATATGCATAACGTGCAGCATACTCAACTTCAGGTTCGATATGGGTATAAGTATCGGTAATCTCGATGGCACCACCGGTAGGTGCGTCTTCTGAAGCACCACTGGAGAACAGGCTGCATCCGGTCAGAGACATCATCAGAATAGCTGCGATCAGAACAGAAAG
>JAZUHQ010000119.1:0-6959 GCA_045641805.1 Lachnospiraceae bacterium | reverse complement strand
GTCTGTGTCCGGTATCCTCCATCCGGAAGAACCGGGATATACCAAAACAGCCCTGATCGTGATCGTTGTTGCGATCGGTATTAAGCTGGTTTTATCTTTCTATACACAGGCGCAGGGCGTCAAGGCTAATTCTGATTCACTTGTGGCTTCCGGTAAAGAGGCCAAGCTGGATGTGGCTTTATCCGTTGCAACTCTTGTTGCAGCGATCATTTACATAACGACCGGTTTTGCCCTGGAAGCGATCATTGGTGCAGTCATCTCTCTGGTGATCATTAAAGCCGGCGCAGAGCTTCTGATGGAGACGGTATCCAAGCTCCTTGGAGAGCCTGAAGAGATTCAGCTGGTCATCGATATCAAGAAGAGTATTGCTGCTGTAGATAAGGTACATGGTGCCTATGACCTGATCCTCAATGACTATGGTCCGGACCGTTACATCGGTTCTGTTCATGTGGAAGTGGATGATACGATGACAGCCGGCGAGATGGATGCACTGACCAGAGAGATTACAGACAAGATCAGGGACGAATTCCAGGTTGAGCTGACAGCGGTTGGTTTCTATTCAAGAAATACCCACCGTGATGAGGTGAAAAACATGGAGATCCATGTAGGACAGATCATTCATGAATTTGAGCATGTGAAAGGTATGCATGGTTTCTATGCGGATCTGAAGCGCATGCGCATGAGTTTTGATCTGGTTGTCAGTCTGGATGCCAAAGACAGAGATCAGCGCTTTGAGTCTGCGGTAGAGGCTGTCAGAAAAGCCTATCCTGATTTTTATGTCACAGCTTCCATGGATATGGATTTCAATGAACTCAAGAGAAGAGATTAAGTCGTCCTGTCTCCTTGACAATCCTGTATGAATATGGTATTTTCAACTGAAAAGAAGGTCTTAAAGAAAAGCAAGTTGCCTGGAGACAACTTGCTTTTTTATTTTCATAGGAGAGACAGCATGAACAAGACACAATTGAATCAGAAACGTGCACCGATCTATGAAGCGCTTGAACGTTTCAGACAGATGCGCGTTGTTCCTTTTGATGTGCCCGGCCATAAGCGAGGCCGCGGTAATCCTGACCTTACCGCTTTCCTTGGACAGCGGGTCATGGACGTCGATGTCAATAGTATGAAACCACTGGATAACCTCTGTCATCCGGTGTCCATTATCCGTGAGGCAGAAGAGCTGGCAGCAGATGCTTTCGGTGCTGCCCATGCTTTTTTGATGGTGGGCGGTACGACCAGCTCCGTGCAGAGCATGGTTCTGACAGCCTGCAAGCGTGGCGATGAGATCATCCTTCCGAGAAATGTCCACAGAAGCGTGATCAATGCCCTGGTCCTCTGTGGTGCGATTCCGGTCTATGTGAATCCTGAGGTGGATCACAGACTGGGTATTTCTCTTGGTATGACAAGAGAATCCGTGCAGAAAGCGATCAATGAGCATCCGAATGCAGTGGCCGTCCTTGTGAATAATCCAACCTATTATGGTATCTGTTCCGATCTTCGCGCGATCGTCCGCATGGCCCATGAGGCAGGGATGATGTGTCTGGCGGATGAAGCCCATGGCACCCATTTCTACTTTGGTACCGGCCTGCCTGTTTCAGCCATGGAGGCTGGCGCAGATATGGCTTCCGTTTCCATGCATAAGAGCGGCGGCAGCCTGACACAGTCCAGTTTGCTGCTGACAGGCCCTGATGTTCATCCGGGCTATGTCCGTCAGATCATCAATCTGACACAGACGACCTCCGGAAGCTATCTGCTCATGTCCAGTCTGGATATCTCCAGACGCAATCTGGCACTCAACGGACGTGAGGTCTTCCACAAGGTGGAAGATATGGCGGAGTATGCCCGTGAGGAGATCAATGCGATCGGGGGCTACTATGCCTTCGGCAAGGAACTTCGAAACGGCAATTCTGTTTTTGATTTTGATACAACAAAACTCAGTGTCAATACGTGGGATATCGGCCTTGCGGGCATTGAGGTTTATGATATCCTGCGAGATGAGTATGATATCCAGATCGAGTTCGGTGATCTGGGCAATATTCTGGCCTATCTCTCGATCGGTGATCGTTCCCAGGAGGTGGAGCGTCTGGTCAGCGCCCTGGCAGAGATCAAGCGCTGTTATAAGAGAGACGGTTCAGACCTCATGCGTCAGGAATATATTGACCCGATCGTAGTCGCATCCCCACAGGATGCCTTCTATGCGGAAAAGATCAGTCTGCCGCTGAAAGAGAGCGTGGGCCATGTGTGCAGCGAATTCGTCATGTGTTATCCTCCGGGTATTCCGGTTCTGGCCCCTGGTGAGATGATCACAGAAGAGATCCTGGAATATATTGAGTATGCCAAAGCAAAAGGCTGCAGTATGACAGGCCCTGAAGATCCGGAGATCCTGCACTTAAATGTCTTGAAATAGGAGGAGAAATGCGATATGGAAATGTGGTTTAGTGAATTTCATACACCGGATGTCAAACACTCGATTCGTGTGACACGTCATCTCTATGCAAAAAAGAGCAATTATCAGCAGATCGACATTTTTGAGACACCGGAGTATGGACGTGTACTGGCGCTGGACGGTAATGTTCAGCTGACCGAACGTGATGAATTTATTTATGATGAGATGATCACCCATGTGCCAATGGCGGTGCATCCGGGTATTGAGGATATTCTGGTGATCGGTGCCGGCGACGGCGGTGTCGTCCGCGAGCTGACACGATATGACCGTGTCAAGAGAATCGATCTGGTAGAGATGGATCCTCAGGTTGTTGAGGCCTGCAGAGAATTCCTGCCGGGCAATGCCTGCAGAATGGATGACAGACGTGTACACATTTTCTTTGAAAATGCCCTTCGTTTTATCCGCCGCTGTGAGGAAGAGTACGATCTGATCATTGTGGACTCTACGGATCCTTTCGGCCCATCCGAAGGTCTCTTTACCAAAGAGTTTTATGGCAGCTGTTATAATGCGCTGAAAAAGGATGGTATCATGGTCAACCAGCAGGGTAGTCCTTTCTATGCCCATGATGCGGAGGCGATGAAGCGCAGTCATAAGCGTATTGTCAAGACCTTCCCGATCAGTAAGGTCTATCAGGCCCATATCCCAACCTATGCAGCAGGCTACTGGCTCTTTGGTTTTGCCAGCAAAAAGTACCATCCGATCAATGATGTGGATATGGAAAGCTGGTATAAACTGAACCTGAGAACCCGATATTATACACCACGTCTTCATGTGGGCGCCTTTTACCTGCCTGCCTTCCTTGAAGATATGCTCAGAGAAGTGGAAGACTAAGACGGCCTTTTGTTCACAGGTAATCCGATGGCGAAATAAAGCACCTGATTTTGCTCTTTTGACTATGTATTAAATCCGACAAAGTGTGTATAATCAAACCATAAGATCAAAAATATTTGAAATGAGGTTCTGATCATGGCATATGATTTAATGAAAGAAAAAAGAGAAGCAATTGAGGCTGGTCACAGAGCGATCCAAAGTCTGGAGAATGCAGCGAAAGAACTGAACAGTGCGAGAAACTGGGGTTTTATTGACATGCTCGGCGGCGGTTTTATTTCTTCTATGGTGAAGAGAAGCAAAATGCAGAATGCCGGCCAGTATATGGAACAGGCCAAGCACGATCTGAGAGCCTTCAGCTGTGAACTCAACGATGTCAATATCGGCTGTCAGCTCAATATACAGACAGATGATTTTCTTTCTTTTGCGGACTGGTTCTTCGATGGTTTTATCGTGGACTTCATGGTACAGGACAGAATCAACAAGGCAGGTGCGCAGGTCAATGAAGCGATCGATCGTGTGGAAGCGATTCTGGATCAGCTGGAAAGAATCTGACAGGAGAGCAGGCAATGAAAAGTTACTTGATTAAAGATACAACAATGGCAGAGCGTATCGAACTGATTCGTCAGTGGGTACCTCAGGACGATGGATTTGAAGAGTGTGAGATCGATCTCTGGAAGATGTATGATCCATATATCAAAGGCGTCATGGAGATCTCCGAGTGTAATGCGGCTTTCAATGAAGGTTTTTATGAAGAGACCGATATGAAAAAGGCGCCAGGCTGTGGACAGGGCACAACAGGTCGATAAAAAAGAAAAATAATTGCACAGGCTATCGTTCAGAATAGAGGCATATGTCTTTGGTAGAAAGACATATGCCTCTATTCTTTATATGAGAGACAAAAAATAAAGAATACTTGTGCTGTGAGCACAAAAAAGAGTCTCTGTATTGAGGCTGCGAGACCGTAGTTTGTCTTCCTTCCGAGTGGTATCATAAGATCAAGATAACAACAGAAAATCATTGATGATGAAGGAGGAACATTTCATGATTACAGTATTCGAATTAACACACTACAACTATTCCAAGAGTGCAGAGCCAGTATGGCTCAGCAGTGAAAACTACGCAGATCTGATGGGCAAGAACACTGATCGCAGCGCAGGCGAGAGCTTCGTAAAGCGTATGATCGGTCTCGGAAGAGAGCGTAACAAGAGATAATCGACCCGTATTTAGGATTCACCCTCCAGTCGGTCCGGAGTGGTCCGGATCGTGAATATGATCGATTTTCTGATAACCACATAGACAAATAAGATAAAGTACAAAAGCCGGATAGGTGTCCTTGATGCAAGCAAGCGACAGCTGTCCGGCTTTTGTGCGCTTTTTGGTGTTCATTTGTGCGCTTTTTATTGTTTTTTTGCCTTTTCTAGTGTATAATAAGTTCACTATTTTTTTTTAGGGGGAGATGATTCTACCATGGCAAAGTATATTGTTAAACGAATCGGCTTAGCAATCCTGACGGTTATTATCATTAGTATTATTACCTTCTTCGCAATGAATGCCATCCCTGGTGGTCCATTCAACAAAGAGAAAGCTGCGAGCCCAACAGTTATCGCGCAGCTCGAAGCAAGATATAATCTTGATAAGCCGCTCACAGTACAGTATGTACTCTACATGAAGAACTTACTTCATGGCGAGTTTGGTGTCAGCCTGACAAACGGACGTGAGATCTCCGCAATCATCGGAGAGAGCTTCCCGGTTTCCGCCAGACTTGGTATTTGTGCAGCAATTGTTGCGATCATCGCAGGTATTATCCTGGGATCTATTGCGGCGCTTATGAGAAATAAGTGGCCGGACCGAGTAATTGTGTTCCTGACGACCTTGATAACGGCGATGCCGTCGTTCGTATTGGCGACACTCTTACTTTATTTCTTCTGTATGAAGCTCGGTTGGGTTAAGGGCTTCGATGCAGGCAATGTTAACATGATCCTGCCTGTTATCGCTCTGTCATTCTCACCAATGGCTTACATTACACGACTGACAAAGACATCCATGCTGGATGCACTTGGACAGGACTACATCCGTACAGCACGTGCGAAAGGTGTTCCACAGATCAAGGTTATCTTCCTTCACGGTCTGAGAAATGCCCTGATTCCTGTTATCACTTATGTTGGTCCTATGATCGCCGGTATCCTGACAGGTTCTATGGTTATCGAGTCCATCTTTAACATTGGTGGTCTTGGTTCCAAGTTCGTATCTTCTATCGGTAACCGTGACTACACACTGATCATGGCAACCACAATTTTCCTTGCAGTTCTCATGGTTACAGCAAACCTGATCACAGATATCGTTTACAAGTTTGTTGACCCACGTATCTCACTTGACTAAAGAAAGGAGACCAAAAATGGATAACGAATTCAAGAAAGCGCCTTTCTCTGCTCAGGTGGATCTGAGTAAGTTTGAGAAAGCAACAGATGAAGAAACACGTCAGCAGGACGTTATGGGCGAATCTACCACTTTCTTTAAAGATGGTATGAGACGTCTCCGCAAAAACCCACTGGCTATGGGTGCGATCGTTATTCTGATCGCAATTGTACTGATTATCTTATTAGCACCATCCTTTATTCCTTATGGCTATGCAGATATCATCAAAGATGCCGGTAACCTGAATCCATTCCAGCACAGCCCATCCGAGCTGAAGCGTATTGCTGCAGGTGAGAGCGTATTCCCTCACATCTTCGGTACAGACTCCCTTGGCCGTGACTACTTTATCCGTGTCGTTTACGGTGCACGTGTATCTCTCGGTGTTGGTATCTTTGCTTCTATCCTCGTACTGATCATTGGTCTTTTATACGGTTCTATCGCAGGCTACCTCGGCGGTAAGGTTGACCTTGTTATGATGCGTGTCGTTGATATCATTTATTCCTTACCAGACATGCTTCTGATCATCCTTCTTTCCGTTGTACTTCGTGAGACACTGGCGACAAGAATCCAGGGTACGATCCTTGCGAAACTCGGTGTTAACATGATCTCTCTGTTCATCGTATTCGGTCTTCTGTACTGGGTATCCATGGCACGACTGATCAGAGGTCAGATCCTGACGATCAAGCAGAATGAGTACGTTCTGGCTGCTCAGTGTATCGGTACTTCCACACCACGAATCATCCGCAGACATATCCTTCCAAACTGTCTGTCCGTTATCATTATCACAACAGCCCTTCAGGTGCCATCCGCAATCTTTACTGAGAGTTACCTGTCCTTCATCGGTCTGGGTGTATCCGCACCTATGCCTTCTCTCGGTTCCCTCGCCAATGACGCAAGAAGTGGTCTTCAGTCTTATCCACTCAGACTGATCTTCCCGGCACTCGCAATCGTTCTGATCGTTCTCGCGCTTAACCTGCTCGGTGATGGTCTCCGTGATGCATTTGATCCGAAGTTACAGAAATAAGAGGTGTAGATATGGCTGATTACAAATATGTTATTGATGTGCAGAATCTGCACACAACATTTAAAACAGAAAAAGGTGATGTTCACGCCGTTAACGGTGTAACATTCAGACTTGAGCCAGGTAAGACACTTGGTATCGTAGGTGAGTCCGGTTCCGGTAAGTCCGTAACAGCTTACACTATCATGCAGATTCTTGCTGACAACGGCAGAATCTCCGAAGGTAAAGTCCTTTACAAAGAAGTCGGAG
>JAZUHQ010000118.1:0-2987 GCA_045641805.1 Lachnospiraceae bacterium | reverse complement strand
TGAGTTCATCAGAGAACCGCCGGATGAGGAAGACTGCTGTACCTGCTGTACAGGCTGCTGTGGCTGAGAGTAACCGGATGGTGCAGATGAACCACCATCTGAAAAAAGGGAGCCACCGCCAAAGATACCGGCCAGCACGATCACGATCAGGCCAAAGATACCACCCGGTATTCTTGCACCACCACTTCGCTTACCACTTCCGGAACCTTTTCTGTCATTATAACCACCGGCATTTCCAACAGGACCACCCATGTTCAGGCCATCCCCACGTTTATGAACGCCGGAACTTCCGGATGTGACATTTTTTTCTCTGCCTTTCGGCATATTTTTTCTGTCCATCGATCATTCTCCTCCATGTCTGATTGATATCTAAGATTACTATGTTCTATAAGAACTCCATCTTTTATTATACTGAAAAACCAGCTTTTTGACTACCGAAGCGGATGAAAAAAACTGCGAAACAAAGGGTCACCCGTCGGGTGATGAAGAAAATCAAAAAAAACTGGAAAAAGTCCTCTTCTGCGATTAGAATAATATTGTATACGCTTTTTTAAAGGGAGATATAAAATTGGAAAAGATAGTTGCAAAATTCGGCGGCACTTCTCTTGCAGATGCCGGCCAGATTAAAAAAGTAAAAGAGATCGTTCTGTCCGATGAGAGACGCCGCTATGTGGTTGTTTCTGCACCAGGCAAACGTTTTTCAGATGATATAAAAGTAACCGATCTCCTTCTGGGCTGTTACGCAGCCGCTGCAAAAGGAGAGGATTATGAACCGGGGCTTGTGAAGATCCGTGACCGTTTCCAGGAGATCATCGATGGTCTTGAGATCTGCTTTGATCTGGAGCCGGAGATCGAACTGCTCAGAAAACATCTTTCAGACTCACCAAGTGAGGCTTATGTAGCCAGCCGAGGTGAATATCTGAATGCCAAGATCATTGCCCAGTTCCTTGGCTTCACATTCGTCGATCCTGCCTGGTGTATCACCTTTGATGCCGACGGCAAACTGGAGCAGGCACTGACCATGCGTATGATGCGTGCTTCCCTGAACCCACTGGATAAGGCTGTCATCGCCGGCTTCTACGGTTCCGATGTTAAAGACAACATCTGCACCTTCACACGTGGTGGTTCCGATGTCACAGGCAGCCTTGTTGCCCTTGCCACAGGCGCTTCTCTCTACGAGAACTGGACCGATGTTTCCGGTCTCCTTGCTGCCGATCCTCGTATCATCGACAATCCAAGAAGTGTTCGCTATATCAGTTACCGAGAGCTTCGTACCCTCTCCTACATGGGTGCTTCCGTTCTCCATACAGACGCTGTTCTTCCTGCTTCCGAATCCGGTATTCCGATCAACATCCGTAATACTAACCGTCCGGAAGATCACGGTACACTTATTGTCCGTAAACTTCCTGAGAATGAAGTTCGCCAGCCGATCACAGGTGTGGCAGGACGTCAGGGTATGTCCGTTATCCAGATTGAAAAAGTCATGGTCAGCGATGGCGCCGGTTTCAGTGCCATCATGCTCGATATTCTCAAAAACCGCGGTATTCCTTTTGAGCAGTGTCTGACCGGTATTGATACCGTCACACTGGTCATCCGCAGCAGTATTCTTGACAGCTGCAAGGAGGAACTGATCGCTGAGATCAAAGAGGTGCTTCAGCCTGATTTTGTAGGTATCAAGGAACATCTCACCATGATCGCTGTCACAGGCGAAAAGGGAACCGAATCTTCCGATGCTAACATCCGTGTCCTTCATGCCCTCACGACACAGGGTATTGAGATCATCACCATCAATCAGGGTGCCGGCAAGCTGAACCTTCTGATCGGTGTTCCTGAAGACCGCTATGAAGATGCGATCCGCGCCATTTATCAGATCACACTTTAATGTGAACAAAAGAAAAAGCTTCTGAATGCAGAAGCTTTTTCTTTTTTCTATGCTATTTTTACTGAACCTCTACCAGCTCGATATGGAAGCAAAGTGTCTTGCCTGCCATTTCATGGTTGGCATCAAAAGTGATCGTTGTATCATCCTTAGCCACTACTGTGCATGGGAACTGACGGCCAAACTGATCGGAAAGGTATACTTTCTGACCAACAACAAGGTCTTCTGTACCAGGCATCTCTGCGATTGGGCAAGGGAAGATCAGGTTTGGATCTGCAAGTCCGTAAGCCTCTTCAGGTGCAAGCACAACATCCACACTCTCACCAACGTTCATGGTTGCAACCGCCTTGTCAAAACCAAGGATCATCATACCGCCGCCGCAAACGAATTCCAGTGGTTCGCCACGGTCATAGGATGAATCAAACTGTGTACCGTTCTCAAAGGTACCACGGTAGTGTGCTTTCACCACATGGCCTACATTTGGACCATCAAATGGAGGCTTATGACAGCCACCGCCGCAATGGCCACAACCACCCTCGGCACAATGATGGTCTTCATCATGGTGGTCACATGTTGTACCTGCAGTCTCAAGTGCACCTGCAAGGAAAGCATCGACAGCAGCATCTGCCTCGCCTTCCACACCTGTGATCACTTCAATACCAGCTTCTGCAAGGGCATTCTGAGCGCCAGCGCCCATGCCGCCGCAGATTACAAGATCAATACTCTGACCGGCAAGTAAACCTGCCAGTGCGCCGTGACCCTGACCATCGGATGTGATCACTTCGCTGGATACAACTGCGCCATCTTCTACTGTATATACTTTAAAATTCTCTGTTCTTCCAAAGTGCTGGAATACATTTCCGTTCTCGTAAGTTACTGCAATTTTCATATATTTAATCCTACCTTCCGGTTTTTCTGATCTTTTTTACATTATAGAGTTCTCTGTCTGCTGCCTTCAAAATATCTGTTACCGTATCTGATGGACGTGATGCAGCATAGCCAATACTCATACTGAGCACAAACTGCTCATTCTTTCCAGCTTCTGCAAGTGCCTCATCAATTTCATGGATCAGAATCTCCGGGAGCTTTTCATCTTCCGTTTCCAGAA
>JAZUHQ010000117.1:0-3523 GCA_045641805.1 Lachnospiraceae bacterium | reverse complement strand
AAGAAAACTATTATTACAGCAGCTCTTACAGGCGCATGGCCAAAGAAAGAGAACAATCCTAACGTACCTATGACACCATCAGAGATCGCTGATGATATGTATGCAGCTTGGAAAGCAGGCGCAGCTATCTGTCATATCCATATGAGAGATGACAATGGTAACGGTACAATGTCTACAGAGAAGTTCGAAGAGACAATGAAACTCTTTAAAGAGCGTTACCCAGAATGTGATGTTATCGTTAACATGACAACATCCGGTGATATCCACGCTGATGACGAGCTTCGTGTTGCTCACGTTAAGAAACTTAAACCAGAAATGGCTTCCTATGACTGTGGTTCCATGAACTGGTTAAACAGCGGTCTTTTCATCAACAGCCCTAAGTTCCTTGAGGACTGCGGTAAGCTTTTCCAGGAGCTCAACGTTAAGCCTGAGATCGAAGCTTTCGACCCTGGTATGATCGGTAACGCTGCTTACTACATCAAGAAAGGTATCCTTAAGACACCTGTACACTTCCAGTTCTGCATGGGTTGCGCTAACGGTATCGCTGGTACAACAAAGAACCTTGTATTCATGAAAGAGACAGCTGACTCTTTAGTTGGTGCTGGTAACTACACATGGTCCACATTCGGTGTTGGTCACTGTGCAATGGAGAACATGTATGCAGCAGTAGCTATGGGCGGTCACCTTCGTGTAGGTATGGAAGACAACGTAATGTACTCCAAGGGCGTACTTGCTGAGTCCAACGCACAGCTCATCGAGAGAGCAGCTCGTGTTATCAGAGAGTTCGGTAACGAAGTTGCAACTCCAGCTGAAGCTAGAGAGATTCTTGGCCTTACAAAATAATACATCTGCTTGGGGGTACATTCAATGACTTGGGGACCATTAATGATGTATTATCATTGCCCACAGTGCGGCCTGAAATTTGAATACGCATTTGACCTCATGCCTGAGTTTGGTGATGCCTTCGGCTGTTGCCCAAAATGCAAGGTGATGGGTGTGTACGAGAAAGATGGTGCGCGCACACTTGATGATAATGATTACTTCGAAGTTGAAGAGTTATAATTGATCGAAAGGTGATTGACGATTATGAAAACAATTAAAAACGTTCTGATCTGCGGCGGCGGTATGATGGGTAGTGCAATTGCTCAGGTATTTGCATCTCTTGACGACGTTCAGATCACAGTATATGACAAATTCCCTGTAGACGTTCACGGTAAGATCCGCAGCAACATGAAGCTTCTTGTAGAGAAAGAGATCGCTACAGAGGCAGATGTTGAGAAGATGCTCAGCAAGGTTTCCTTCACACAGGATATCCAGAGCGAAGGCGTAAAGAATGCAGACCTCGTTGTTGAGTGCGTTCTTGAGATCATGGAAATGAAGCAGGATCTTTTCGCAGAACTCGAAGGTATTGTATCTGAGGATTGTATCTTCTGTACAAACACTTCCGTTATGAGCCCAACAGAGATTTCTTCCAAGTGTGCACACAAGGAAAGAATCTGTGGTACTCACTTCTGGAACCCAGGTTTCCTTATCCCTCTTGTAGAGGTTGTTAAGACTCCTGATACAACTGATGAAGTTGCTGAAACAGTTATGGATATCCTTACACGTGCAGGTAAGAAGCCTGTTCTTTGTAAGAAGGACGTTCCTGGTTTCATCGCTAACAGAATGCAGCATGCTCTTTGGAGAGAGGCTATCTCTATCGTAGAGCGCGGCATCGCTGATGCTAAGACTGTAGATGATGCTTGTAAGTACAGCTTCGGTCTTCGTCTTCCATACCTTCCACCACTGGTTAACTCCGATATGGTAGGTACACAGCTCACAAACAACATTCACGATTATGTATTAGCTGACCTTGAGGACAGACACAGCGCTTCCCCACTTGTTAAGCAGATGATCGAAGAAGGCAAGCTTGGCTTCCGTGCAGAGACAATCGACGGCGTTAAGACTGGTTTCATGAGCTACACAGAAGATGAAATCGCATCCATCAATGGCGGCCTTAACGAGTATCTGATCAAGATGCTCTATGGCAAATAAATCGTAACTCATAAACAAAAAAGAAAAACCAAAAAGAGAGGAAAAAATCATGGCAAACAAAAAGAATGGTACTCTGCTTTGGAATATTTCCAAGAAGTTTAACTTCGCTGCAGAGAAAATCATCCCAGACTCATTTGTATTCTGCGTTGTTCTGACAATCGTAGTTGCAGTGTTATCACTGATCCTTTGTGGTATCGGTCCTGTTGCCCTTCTCGATGCTTGGTGGAATGGTCTTAGCAGCCAGTTCACACTTGCTTTCCAGATGGGTCTTATGGTAGTTGTATGTGCTACTTGCGCTAGAAGCCCACAGGTTTCTAAGTTACTTGACAAACTTGCTTCCCTTGTTTCCACAAGAGTTGCTGCTTTAGTACTTCTTATGGCTTTCGGTTATGTATCTTCCATGCTTAACTGGGCTTTCTGTACTATCGTTACACCTATCCTGGCTATGCAGCTTGCAAAGCGTGTTAAAGGCCTCCACTTCCCAATGATGGTAGCTGGCGGTTACGCTTGTATGATCCTTGGCCAGTGTCTTGGACCATCCGCTACACTTTACTCCAACCTTGCTACTGAGGGTTCCAACTACGCTCAGATCGTTGGTCAGTCCATGACAGTTGCTGAAACATGCTACAACCCAGTTAACGTTATCCTCTGGGTAGTACTTGCTGTATGTTTCGTACTTCTTGTTATCTTCACACAGCCTGGCGAAGATGAGCTCGTTGAGCTTGGTAACATCGCTACAGAGGCTGATGCAGTTCCAAAGAGCTATCAGTCCACAGCTAAGGCTGAGACATTTGCTGAGAAGATGAATACTTGCAAGCCAATCATGTGGCTCGTTGGTATCGCTATCTTCGTTCACATTGTTCTTTCCGTAGTAATGAACGGTTTCTGGGCAACACTTAACATGAACATGGTTATCTTCATGTTCGTTGGTATCAACTGCTTCCTGTTCCCACAGCCACATTCCTGGATCGAAGCTCACGCAGACAGCATGCATCTTGCAACAGACGTTATGCTTCAGTTCCCATTCTACGGCGCTATCATGGGTATGATGTACGTTGAAGGTGGTCTTGGTTCTGTTATCGTTAACGCTATCGTTTCCGTAGCAACAGCTCAGACACTTCCAATCTTCTCCTTCTTATCCGCAGCTGTAGTTAACCTGTTCATCCCATCTCAGGGTGGTCAGTTCACAGTTCAGGGTCCTCTGATCGTAGAAGCAGCAAAATCTATCGAAGGTGCAAACCTTGTTAACTGTCTGAATGCATTCGTATACGGTGATGAGTGTACAAACCTTCTTCAGCCACTGTACGTAATCCCAGCTCTTTCCGTAGTAGGTATGAAGCTGAAAGACGTTTGGGGCTTCATGGCATTCATCTGCGTATTCTGGGTAGTAATCACTTGCTTAGGTCTGTACTTCATCCCAATGTTCATCTAATCTGTTCCTGCCGGGTTTTCCGGAAGGGTTGATGGATTTAGTTGCATGGCCCCGTGC
>JAZUHQ010000116.1:0-2561 GCA_045641805.1 Lachnospiraceae bacterium | reverse complement strand
TTCGGTGTGATCCTGTCTGCCCTGCTTCTGGGAGAAGGGGATCAGGCCAGCGGTTTCATCAGTATCATCTCACTGGTGCTTGTGTGTATCGGTATCTACATTGTTAACAGAAAACAAGCCTGAGCCCATCTGTATAGGAGGGGATTATGAAGGAATTTGATTCAATCGTCGAGAATGAAGAAATAGAAAGCCTGAAGGATGAGGAAGTTATGGAGCTGGCCATTCTGGCCGGTAAGATCCTTCTCTCAAGCGGTGCTGAGATCTTCCGTGTCGAAGAGACGATGATGAGGATCTGTGAGTATTACGGGGTCCATTCTGCCAACAGTTTTGTGCTGAGCAACGGCATCATGGCTACAGCGGGCAGTCCGAGAGAGAATCTCTTTGCCAAAGTCATGCATATCCCGGTGAGCGGTGCCCACCTGGACAGAGTGGCAGCCGTGAATGAACTCTCCAGAGAGATCATCGCCGGCAAACATACCGTGGAAGAGGCCATGGAGGAACTCAGACTGATTCAGGAGATGCCTGAGAAGAGTCCTGTGTCCCAGATGCTGGCTTCGGGTATCGGCAGTGCCGCATTCTGCGTCCTTTTTGGCGGAGATGTGAGAGACTGTGTCTGTTCTTTTATCTCAGGTTTTGCACTCTATTTTTACATACTCAAAATCGCCGGCCCTCATCTGTCCAAGATCGTCCGAAACGTGCTGGGTGGTATGATCGTCACTTTGATCTGTTCATTCTTTTATGTGACTCGTTTTGCAAACCACATGAACTTCATGATCATCGGCTCCATTATGCCGCTTGTACCGGGCATGGCCTTCACGAACGGTATCCGTGATATCGGCGATGGGGACTATATTTCCGGTTTCGTCCGTATGGCAGATGCCCTTCTCGTCTTCATCTGTATTGCGATCGGCGTCGGTATGGGCATCTCCCTTGTGGAGCTTTTGGGAGGAGGTATACCTTTATGGTCCTTCAGCTCTTAGCGGCCATGGTGGGTACGATCGCATTCTCCCACCTCTACAGCGTGCCAAAATCCTATTATGTCTATTGTGGTCTGATCGGTGCCATTGGCTGGGGCGTTTACCTGGGGATCGGCAATCATTTCGGCAGTGGTGCCGCCGTCCTGGTTGCGACCATGGTGATCATGTTTTTATCAAGACTCATGGCGGTCATCAAGGGATGTCCTGCAACGATCTTTCTCGTAGCCGGTATCTTCCCACTGGTTCCCGGAGCGGGCCTTTACTGGACCACCTACTATATCGT
Source organism: Lachnospiraceae bacterium (assembly GCA_045641805.1). Taxonomy (GTDB): domain Bacteria; phylum Bacillota; class Clostridia; order Lachnospirales; family Lachnospiraceae; genus Coprococcus_A. The sequence continues at coordinate 1,301 of JAZUHQ010000116.1, read as the reverse complement.
GACCAAACAGTTCTTCTCTGCTATGCAGACAGGTTATACGGCCATCGAGACGGCTTTTGCCATCGTTTTGGGCATTGTTTTTGTATTTGAACTGCCACAGGCCCTGTTTAGCCGTTTAGGCAGCCTTTTAAAGCCCGTTGATACGTATGACAGGATAGACAATTAACATATGTTATAATGAAAAGACGTGTTTTCTATAACGCCAGGTTATGGAAGACATGTCTTTTTGCTATAAGTTGTATGCAATTGATTGTGCTATAATCTCTCTTGACGTTTTATTTTACAGGAGGATTATTATGAACAACAAATCAAAAACATCATTTATGATGGCCTTTTCCGTTGGTTCCGTTCTGTTCTCTGCACATGCAGGCGGCGGTTTTGCAACAGGTAACCAAGCCAATACATACTATGTCGGTCTCGGCTGGGCAGGTATTGTGGCAGCAATCATCGCAATGCTGCTCTTAACACTGACTATGAGAGAAGCAATGGTTATGTACAACTCTCGTGGTTTAAAAACTTACAAGGAATTATTCGAGACATTATTCCATCCATTCGACAAACTTGAGATCTTCTTTGAGATCTTCTTCTATATCATGGTTCTGATGGCTGTATCTGCAGCGATCTCCGGTGCTGCTTCAGCGCTGAATAACTACTTTGGCCTGAACTACTATCTTGGTATCGTGATCGTTGGCTGTCTGGTTCTCTGCCTGACAATCTTCGGTGCAGGTCTTGTTCGTTCCGCATCCACTTACATGGGTATGGTTATTCTCGTAGCAGCCATCTCTATCTATCTGATCGGTATCTTCAAGGCTGAGAACAGCATCGGTTCCGTTCTTTCCGCTAACGTAGCAGCAACAGGTGCTTCCAACCTGCCAAAGGCTATTCTGAATGCATTTACATATGCAGGTTTCCAGTGTGTAACAATGCCAACAATGTTGGCTTGTGGTGCGATCGTCAGAGACCAGAAAGGTCTTGCAAAGTCCATGTGGATCTCCTTTGCCATGAATACCGTTGCTCTGGTACTTTCCATCCTTATGCTTCTGTGCTGGCAGCCTGTTTACACATCTATCGAAGGTGGTACAACAATCCCAACACTGACATCCTGTACACAGATGGGTATCTTCTGGTTAACAGCTATTTATGGTCTGTGCCTGCTTCTCTGCCTGGTTTCCACAGGTGTAACAACAACATTCGGTTTCGTTGCACGTTTCGAGAAGCTTCCACTTTTCGCAAACATCAAGTCTGCACCAGCCAGAAGTGCGATCGTATCCGCTTTCATCATCATTCTAAGTCGGAGGCCA
>JAZUHQ010000115.1:0-5075 GCA_045641805.1 Lachnospiraceae bacterium | reverse complement strand
TGTTGGTTTCAGAAACAGCCAGATCGGCAATGACGTGGATATCCAGGGCAGCACAAGCCAGCAGAAACTCTGTGCAAACGTAGCTGCTCAGATCGTTGCTTTTGCCTGCGGTAAGGAAGATGAGAACCTCAACAAGAACTTCAAGGGTGGCCGTCCATCCAGTATCATCATCGGCGACCAGTTAACACCGGAATCTCTCGGTGCACTCCTTGCTCATTTCGAGAACAAGGTTATGTTCCAGGGCTTCTGCTGGAACCTCAACAGTTTCGACCAGGAAGGTGTACAGCTTGGTAAGATCCTTGCTAAGAAGGTACTGGCACACGATACAGACGGTGCGCTCAAGGTTTACAGCGATCTTTTAAACATCTAATTGTAAAAGATCTGAATAATTAAGTGTATATTTGGCGCAGATAGGCCTTTTTGGACCTATCTGCGCCATTAAAGATAGGAGTTTAAGACATCATGTTAAAAATCAAACAGCTTGTAGGTATGGCAGCGGTGTCTGCGATGATCTTCAGCAGTCTTGCCGGTTGTGGTTCTGTCAGCAACGAAGAGGTTAAAAAAGCGGTGACAGAAGCAGAGAAGGTCATTGAGGAGATCAAAGAGGAAGCGGCGACAGAAGTGTCTGAAACAGAGGAAGCCGAAACGGTCATGGAATCCCAGGGCATGCTCTTCGAAGCAGAAGAAGGGGAGTATATCCAGCCGGATTATGAGGAACTGGACTATGACGGCTATTATACTTCCGTTGAAGAAGTAGCCCTTTACCTCTACACATACGGTGAACTGCCTGACAACTACATTACAAAGAATGAAGCCAAGAACCTGGGCTGGGTGAGCAGCGAAGGCAACCTGGACGAAGTGGCACCGGGCATGAGTATCGGTGGTGACAAGTTCGGTAACCGCGAAGGCCTGCTTCCAACCGCACCTGGCAGACAGTACTACGAATGCGATATCAACTACGAAGGCGGCTACCGCGGTGGTGAGCGTATCGTGTTCTCCAATGATGGCTTGATCTATTATTCTGCAGATCACTATGCAGATTTCGAGCTGCTTTACGAATAAGGAGGCTTCTCTTTGCAGATCATCCTTGATAAAGCAAAACTCTGTGCGCCTGCGTCCGCGCATGCGCACCTGATGGAAAAGATGGCTTTTCCTGACTATTATGGCAGAAATCTGGATGCCCTCTATGATATGCTCACAGACCTCTGTGAAGAGACAGAGATCGTGATCTTATCGGAAGAGGAGGGAATCGGTTCTGACTATTTAACACGTCTGATCAGTGTGATCGAGGAAGCGACGGAAGTCAATGCCTATCTGAGCCTGATCGTGACTGACTGAAAGGAATCCAACATGCTTTTTAAATCCAGAAAACAGGACGGAAAGACTTTAAACATCATCATCGTGGGATGTGGTAAGGTCGGTGCCACACTGACAGAAAAACTCAGCAATGCCGGCCACAATGTAACCATTATCGATAAGAATGCAGACAGCCTCAATTACCTGACCGATCAGTATGACGTCATGGGTATCGTCGGTAACGGTGCCAGCTACGGCGTCCTCAAGGAAGCAGGTATTGAAAGTGCCAATCTGATCATTGCCGTGACGGATCAGGATGAACTGAACCTGCTCTGCTGTACGGTTGCCAAGAGAGTCGGTGACTGTGCGGCCATCGCCCGTGTCAGAACACCGGATTACAGTGACGAGGTCCATTACCTCAAGGACAAACTGGGACTGGCCATGATCATCAACCCGGATCTGGTTGCTGCCAAGGTGATCGCCCGAAATCTGAGCCTGCCGGAAGCCCTGAGTGTCAATTCCTTTGCCCACGGCGCCGCAGAGATGGTCACTTTCAAGGTGCCTAAAGGCTGTATCCTTCATGGTAAAAAACTGATGAACATCGGCCATGACATCACAGCGGATGTCCTGATCTGTGCCGTAGAACGTGACGGTAAGATCATCATTCCGGATGGCCAGTGTGTTCTGAGTGAAGGGGACAACGTGTCTTTCGTCTCCACAATGACAGCGGCGAAGGACTTCTTTAATAGAATCGGTCTGGATACCAATCCGGTCCGCAACACCATGATCGTCGGTGGCGGAAGATCCGCCTTCTATCTGACCAAGATGCTGATCGATACCGGTGTCAAAGTCAAGGTGATCGAAAGCAGCCATAAGCGCTGCGAGTACCTGAGTGAGGAGATCCCTAAGGCAACCATCATCAGCGGTGATGGTACCGATGAGGCCTTACTCATGGAGGAAGGTCTCCGCGATGCGGATGCCTTTGTTTCCCTGACCGGCTTTGACGAGGAGAATATCCTGCTCTCCCTTCATGCCAGCGAGGTATCCACAGCCAAGACGATCACTAAGATCAACCGTAATACCTTCCACAACGTCTATAACAAGCTGGATGTGGGCAGTATTATCTATCCTAGACAGATGACAGCCGAGCTGATCCTGGCTTATGCGCGTGGCATGTCCGCTTCCATGGACAGCAACAACGTGGATACCCTCTACAATATGTTTGAGGGCAGAGTGGAAGCGCTTGAGTTTACCGTCAAGGAAGCCTCCAAGGCGACCGATAAGCCGCTCAAGGAACTTCGCACAAAAGATAATCTCCTGATCAGCTGCATCATCCATGAAGGCAAGGTCATTATCCCTCGTGGTAATGACAAGATCTCTGTGGGTGACAGAGTCGTTGTCGTTACCAGCCATACAGGTCTTCAGGATCTGGATGACGTGCTGGCATAGGTGAAGCACTATGAATCTGGCTATTATTGTCTATTTCCTGGGTACGGTCCTTGAAATCGAAGCAGCCCTCCTGCTCCTGCCGGCGCTGGTCGGCCTGATCCTCGGGGAGTCTACCTGGTATTACTTTATTATCACTGCACTGATCGGTGGTGTCATTGGTTTTGCCATGGCACACAAAAAACCGGAGAATCGAACCTTCTATCTCAAGGAAGGCTGTGTGGTCACAGCACTCTCATGGATCGTCATGTCCGTGGTGGGCTGCCTGCCATTTCTCATGTCCGGTTCTATCCCGAATTTTACAGATGCACTGTTTGAGACCATTTCCGGTTTCACAACCACCGGCGCTTCCATCCTGAATGATGTGGAAGCACTGGATACATGCATGCTTTTCTGGCGCAGCTTCACCCACTGGATCGGTGGTATGGGTGTACTTGTATTCCTCCTCTCCATCGTTTCCCTGAGCGGCGGCTCCGATATGAATCTCATGCGTGCCGAGTCTCCGGGCCCTACAGTCGGCAAACTGGTGCCAAAGGTCCGTCAGACAGCCAGCCTGCTCTATAAGATCTATGCAGGTATGACTTTCTTATGCTTCTTCTTCCTGTTTATCGGCGGTATGCCATTTCTGGAAGCGGTCATGATCGCCTTCGGTACAGCCGGTACCGGTGGTTTCGGTGTCCGCAACTCCAGCTGCGGCGATTACAGTGCCTACCTTCAGTGGGTCATCTCCATCTTCATGCTCCTCTTCGGAGTGAACTTTAACCTTTACTACCTGATGATCATGAGACGCTTTAAGAAGGCCTTCAACATTGAAGAAGTCAAAGTCTATTTCGGCATTGTCTTAGCTGCCGTGGTCTTCATTTTTATTGATATTTATGACCGTACACAGACGGTCTTTAAGACACTGACAGACGTTGTCTTCCAGGTAGCCACCCTGACGACCTCCACCGGTTTCTCCACCTGCGACTTTGACCTCTGGCCAAGCGCTTCCAAGATGGTCCTGATCGGCGTCATGCTCGTCGGTGCCTGCGCGGGCAGTACAGGCGGTGGTATCAAGGTATCCCGAATCCTCCTGCTTGTGAAATCTGTTTTCAGAGAATTCAATGCCTACCTCCATCCAAAGAGTGTCAAGACCGTTCAGATGGATGAGGAGACCGTGGATAACGGCACCTTGCTCAGTATCGGTGTCTACCTTTTAACCTTTATCCTGGTGATGTTTTTCTCGGTGCTCCTGATATCACTGGAGGGCAGAGATCTTGAGACCAATTTCACGGCAGTCCTTGCGACCCTCAACAACATGGGTCCGGGCTTCCACGATGTCGGTCCGACACAGAACTTCTTTACCATGACCGGCTTATCCAAGTATGTCCTCATGTTTGATATGCTGGCCGGCCGTCTGGAGTTATTCCCAATGCTGATCCTTTTCCAGCCTGTGCTCTGGAAGGAGACCATTGAACTTCAGAAACACAGAAAGAGAAAACGCAGATAAGATGACGAACCTGTTTCACTTTTTAGGGAAATCGTGAATCAGGTTCGTTTTTTTAGGCTATTTCTTGAAATTTGTAACAAATATGAAATAAATTTCCAACAGACTTGAAACAAAGTGGGGAAAGTGGTATAATTGCACTAAGTATGAGCAGAGGATCACACAGAAAGAAAGGAGTTTTCATGAACAAATTTATCAGGAAAGCAGCCTGTATGTCTCTCGCAGCAGTACTCAGTATCGCCATGGTGGTGCCTTCCCTGGCCGCTACCAAGTCTGAAGTCAAGAATGCTATTAACCAGCTGGAGAACCAGCAGGCTGAACTCGAAAGTGAACTTGCGTCACTCAAGAAGAATAAACAGGATACAGAAGATTATATTCAGGAACTGGATGCCAAGATCGATCTCTATCTGGGTAAACTGGAAGATGTTGCCGCTAAGATCAACGACACAGAAGCGGAGATCAAGGTGACTCAGGAAAACCTGGATGAAGCCAAGCAGAATGAGAAGATCCAGTATGCGGCCTTAAAGGCGCGTATCAAGGCCATGTATGAGGCCGGCAATTCCGACTACATCACACTGATCCTTGGTTCTTCCGATCTGAAGAGTCTTTTAAATGAATCTGAATACATTTCCAAGATCAATATCTACGATGACAATCTTCTGGAAGGTCTGACACAGATCCGCAAGAAGATCGCCAAGTATGAGAAGAAGCTTGAGGAAGAGAAGGAGAAACTGGAAGAGCAGCAGGCTGAATATCAGTCAGAAATGGAATCCCTGACAGCCATCGTCTCCGACAAGGAGGACGAACTTGTCCGTCTCGGAAAGAACATTGACCACGTGAAATCCAG
>JAZUHQ010000114.1:0-5140 GCA_045641805.1 Lachnospiraceae bacterium | reverse complement strand
AAGTTGAGGGAATCTGCACTCGCATTATGTTCATCCAGGTGTTGGACACCAGGGGTGATGACATAGATGACCTCAAGACCATCCTGACATTTTTTGCAGTTTTTTAAGTGATCCAGAAAGGCTTCACAGTCCTGATCATTTAATGTATCGTCCAGAAAAGGCTCGATCATCTTCTGAAAACGGACACAACCCATGCCATTCACCTCCTGTAAAAAATAGCTCTAACTTATATCATACACCATTATTCTATTTTCGTACAGAGGATGGGATTCTAATGATAAAAAACGGGCCTCTGTAAAACAGAAGCCCGCTATGCAGGAAATGGGACTTGAACCCACACGAGGAAACCCCGGCAGATTTTGAGTCTGCTGCGTCTGCCATTCCGCCATTCCTGCACAAAATGCTTATTTATTATAGTTCATATTAGACGAAGTGTCAATTCCTATTTCCTCAACCACTCTTTGAACTCATCCGGATCGATATGACCGGCTCTTGCAAGATCCAGTCTGTGCTTGGCATCCTTGTACCAGCTGTCAAACTCTTCTCTTGTCATATTGGCACTCTTTTTTCTAGGTTTGGTCATACGTGCATAGTGCGCCTTGTAAGCTCTTGTATAAGCCAGAAGAAGCTCATCGTTTTTGACACTCTCGGCAAAGGTCTTTGTATAACCCACTTCGGAACAGGTTTTGCCATCCTCAGTGAAGATCCTTGGACAGTAATCCATGTTGGACCGCTTAGGGATAAAGAACTGACCACAGTTTCTGCATGCTCTGAAAATGATCTTGCGTTTAAGAACTTCAGAAAACTCCAGAAGAAGACATTCTTCAAATGTAGAAACAAAATAGTCAAAAGAGCCGCCAGGCATGATCTTCATGCTGGAGAAACAGGCTGTTCCATTGACCAGAATACTCTGGGAAAGCTTGTCATCCAGGAAATGTTTATCCTCATAAGGATTCTGTCTCTTAAATACAGCGCTCATGAGTTCCTTATAGATATGCTGAAGTTCGATCAGTCTGGAAAGATCCGGCATACGGGCCACGCGGGTCGCGCCTTCCAGGTGATGGATAAAGGCCGTCTTCCATTCGGAGCTTCCATAATGGAAATAGGGATGGATCTTCTCAATATCTGCCTCCGTGATCTTCGGTTTTCTTCGAAGGTCATTCAGGTCAACGTAAAGAAAGGCAGTCAGTGCTTCACCAATCTGCATCTCCTCTTTCACATCATTAAACCACATCTTATTATTTAAGATCGCCATGTGGATATGTATATAGCCATTTCCATTTACCCTTACGTTTTCCATCTTTTCCTCTGACCTTCATCTTTCGTTTCAACACAAAGCCTGTCGATTCTGACGAATCTTTATGACATTCTACCTACTATCTATCTTTAAATATAGACAAAATTCAATGTATCGTCAAGCCTATGCATGCAAAAAAGCCTTGATTTACAAGGCTTTTTGTCATTTTCAGAGTAGTATTGGCATTCTATTCTGTTGTTTTTCTTTTTTGAAGAGTGGCCGCAATCTCTTCCATCTTTTCATCATCCAGTTTATAGAACATCACATAAACAATAATACCGACCACAAGAAGGAGAATGGATGGAATCGTCATCCATAGTCTCAATCCATTCAATGTTTCCTGTGTCTGAGCCGGAAGATCGACATCAAGTCCAACCAGATCGATGATAATACCTGCCAGGAAGACAGCCAGGCCGGAAGCCAGTTTTACGGTAAAGGTCTGCATGGAAAAGATGACAGACTCGTCACGGGAATGGTACATATAATCGCCGTAATCGACCGTATCAGACAGGAAAATGGTCAGCAGGACATTCAGTATGCCATAGCCGATATAGACCATCATACCCGGAATACAGAGCACCATCCATGTTGTATTTCTGTAGAGGTTGGTATAAGCCATTCCAAGGATCACAAGGAAACCGATGATCTGGATCACAAAGCCCATAAGAAAGAGCTGTTTTTTGGAAGCCCACTTACGAAAGACAGGAAAGCACATCATGGCAATAACCTGTGTACCAAAGCAGACCGTAACAAAGACGGAGTAGGCACCTGTATCCCCCACATCAAACTGGAAGAAATAGAGGATCAGATTGCCGACGATGTTGATCGCGGTATAGACCATAATGACAGAGACAACCATGGTCATGGCCTGTCCATTGCGGATGAGCGCCCGGAACATTTCCGCAACGCCCTGGGCTTTCATCTCTTCCACTTCATTTTCCGGAACAACGAGAACACACACAAGTTCTGAGATTACAAAGAAGACAGCGATCAGAAGGGCCCACCATCTGAAACCGATCCGATAATCTGCGATCACGGCACTACCTGAAAGAATCGGTACGATCACCATAGTCAGAACCGTCGGAATGGCATCGCCGATACCTGAGCAGGATCTGGCCAGCGAAGAAAGACCTTCTCTCTCTTTACCCGGCTTTGTGATCGCAGGGATCATGGACCAGAATGGAATATCCATTAAGGTGTAGGTCACACCCCACGCAAAGTAAAAGATCACAAGCCATACTCTGGCAATGTTGTCCCCCATCGCCTCAGGCACGCCAAAGAGCGCATAAATCGTAAAGGCATTGAGAACAGTACCCGCCAGGATCCATGGCCTGAATCGGCCGAATTTCGTTCTTGTCTTAGCGACAATGATACCCATGATCGGGTCATTAAAAGCATCAAATACACGAGCTGCCATCATCACAGTGCCGATAAAGACACTGGACATCCCCAAAACAACATTGTAGTAATACAGCAGATAGCTGGATACAAGCATATAGACAATATCCTTGCCCACTGCACCCAGACCAAAGGCTGCCTTATGTTTTGCTTTTAAGTACATATTTAGTTTTCCCCCAATTGTTTTCTCTTCATCCGTTTAAGATCCGGATAGGATCATTTCATATCTCTAGGCTGGAGCACAATGACCTGTGCCTCAGGCAATAAAGCATTATCTATGCTGCAATCCGAAAGCATGACAGAATCAAACTGAGCGGCGAAACCATCCACCGTCTGAAGAACAGGGAAGCCGAATTTCTCGCCTGCCTGATAATGCATCGGGATCACCTTTTTTGGCGCCAGCTGTTTGACAAGCTGAGCAGCCTCATTGTTATCGAGTGTAAAGGTGCCGCCAACTGGAATCATCGCCACATCAATGTCCTTTAAACATTCAATCTGGTCCGGTTCAAGGACACATCCGATATCGCCGAAATGGACCACTTTAAGGCCTTCTGCCTCAATAATGGTAATCTTGTTAGGTCCTCGTTTTGCACCCTTTACTTCGTCATGATAGGAGTCTATAAGGCTAATCTTAAATGGTGCTTCTTTGCCGGTCAGAGTGATCAGTGAAGCGGCATTATGGTCTCCGTGACCATGGCTGCAAAGAACGATCTCTGCACTGTCTCTGAGCGGTTTAAGTCCCGGAATATAACCGTCTTCATAAGGATCTGTGATCAATGCAGCTCCCTGGGATTCAATCTTAAAACAAGCATGTCCGATCCAAGTGATCTTCATTTATATACCTTCTTTCCAATTTATATTTTCGGAAGTTATTTTATCCTCTCTCATTTTACCGCATTTTCACCCATTATTAAAGCGTAAAGACAGATTCAGCCAATAGGACATTATCTTCCTAACGCCAAAAGAGGAGCCAAAGCTCCTCTTTTTGTCTTGATCTTGCGATCATCTATTGAATTTTGAATTATTCAGCATCTGTGATCTCAGCATGTAATGTCTGGAGAGACTTGATCTGACCAGCTTCATGAGTCTTGAGATACTTAAGACCGGATACAGCAGCCTTTGCAGCAGCAATTGTTGTCATGTATGGAGTCTTAGTCTTTACACAGTTCTTTCTCATGTAGGAGTCATCGTTGACGCTATCCTTACCAGCTGGTGTATTGATAACGAGATCGAACATACCGTTTGTGATACCATCGAGTACGTTTGGTCTGCCTTCAGATACTTTCAGTGTTCTCTCTACAGGGATACCAGCCTCTTTGATGAGCTTGTATGTGGAACGTGTTGCAACAACCTTAAAGCCACACTCTACAAAGCCTCTTGCGACATCAACAACCTCAGCCTTATCTCTGTCGTTGACGGAGATCAGAACTGTACCTGTTGTAGGCAGTGGAGACTGAACACCTTCCTGAGACTTGAAGAATGCTTCACCGTAGGACTTGGATAAACCAAGGACCTCACCTGTGGAACGCATTTCAGGTCCGAGAAGTGGGTCAACTTCCTGGAACATATTGAATGGGAATGCTGCTTCCTTAACACCGTAGTAAGGAATGTTCTTCTCTTTCAGAGCTGGAACAGGAGATTCCTTGCCTGTGAGCTCAGCTGTAACGATCTCAGTAGCAAGTGGAACCATACGGATGTTACAAACCTTGGATACAAGTGGAACTGTACGGGATGCACGTGGGTTAGCCTCAAGTACATATACCTTACCGTTCTCAATTGCATACTGCATGTTCATAAGACCCTTTACGCCCATCTCCTCAGCGATCTTACGTGTGTACTCTTTGATGAGTGCAACGTTCTTCTCAGAGATATGAACAGATGGAAGGATACAAGCAGAGTCACCAGAGTGTACACCTGCAAGCTCGATATGCTCCATAACAGCAGGAACAAATGCATGCTTACCATCAGAAATAGCATCTGACTCACACTCTGTAGCGTGGTTCAGGAAACGGTCAATCAGGATTGGTCTGTCAGGAGTTACACCTACAGCTGCCTCCATGTAGCCCTTCATAGCCTTATCATCGTAAACAACTTCCATTCCACGTCCGCCAAGTACGTAGGAAGGACGAACCATTACAGGGTATCCGATCTTGTTAGCAATCTCGATAGCCTCTGCAACTGTTGTAGCCATTCCAGCCTCTGGCATTGGAATTCCAAGTTTATCCATCATAGCGCGGAACTGATCACGATCCACAGCAAGGTCGATAACCTCTGGAGATGTTCCAAGGATGTTTACGCCGTATTTCTTCAGGTCAGCTGCCAGGTTCAGAGGTGTCTGTCCACCGAACTGTGCGATTACACCAAGAGGTTTCTCTTTGTTGTAGATGCTCAGTACATCCTCCAGTGTCAGTGGCTCGAAGTACAGTTTATCAGATGTATCGTAGT
>JAZUHQ010000113.1:0-3400 GCA_045641805.1 Lachnospiraceae bacterium | reverse complement strand
GCACTCAAAGGTAATTGCAGATCCGGTTATGATGAGCCATTATCCACAGTAGGCAAAAAGACATTCGCAAACTATGTGACAACAGAGGGTATCAACTACCGCGTGGGTCCTGGTACAGCCTATGATGTGGCGGGTTCATTGCCACAGGGAACAAGCGTGAAGGTTGTTGCCGGATACCAGAAAGAAGCAGATGGACATGTCTGGTACAAGATCGTGGTAAACGACCAGTACTACTACGCAGCGTCCGAATATCTTAAAAAAAGTGAATAATGATCAAAGAATCCCCGTGTCCATATGGTCACGGGGATTCTTGGATGATATACTTAGGGATGGAAAAAGATTCCCGAGAAAGAAAAGCTGGTGAAACAATGCTGACAGAAGATGAACGCTTTATGAAAGAGGCCATCCGACAGGCAAAGAAAGCCCAGGCCATCGATGATGTGCCGATCGGATGTGTCATCGTTTATGAGGGCAAGATCATTGCCCGCGGTTATAATAAAAGAAATAAGGAAAAGAGTACCCTGTCTCATGCAGAGATCAATGCCATCCGCAAAGCCAGTAAGGTGATGGGGGACTGGCGTCTGGAAGGTTGTACCATGTACATCACCCTGGAGCCTTGCCCTATGTGCGCAGGTGCCATCGTCCAGTCCAGACTGAGCCGTGTGGTGATCGGTAGTATGAATGGCAAAGCCGGCTGTGCAGGCTCCGTCATGAACCTGCTCCAGGAGAAACGCTTCAATCACCAGGTGGATGTGACTTACGATGTGCTCCATGATGAGTGCTCTTCCATGCTCAGTGCTTTCTTTAAGGCACTCAGAGCCCGCAAAAAAGGAGAGTGATCCCATGTATCTGGCAGATTATCACACCCACTCCAAGTATTCCTTTGACGGCTGTGAAGAGATCGAGACCATGTGCCGGGCGGCCATCAAGGCCGGCCTTTCGGAGATCGCCCTCACCGATCACATGGACATCTTTACAAAGCTCCCTTACGGCACCCTGCTGAAATCGGACGATCCCAAGGAGGCCCCTTTTATCATGCAGACAGCAAGGCTCTATGATGAACTGGAAGCCATGAAGGACCGCTATCAAGGCAGGCTGAAAGTGAAGATCGGCTCGGAACTGGGACAGCCCCAGGTTCAGCCGGAAGCATCGGCTGCTTTCCTTAAGGACTATGGATCCAGACTGGATTTTATTATCGGGTCTGTCCACAACATGCATGACGACCTGGATGTCTATTTTTACGACTTTGACAAGATCGATGTGCCGGCCATGTATGATACCTATGTGGACTGGCTGATCGACATGACAGAAAAATGCGACTTTGATGTCTGCGGTCATCTGACCTATCCCCTCCGCTACCTTTATGAGCGGAAAGGACAGCGTCTGGAGCTGGCCCCTTACGAAGAAAAGTTCCGCTATCTTTTTAAGCTGCTTAAGGAGAGCGGAAGAGGCATCGAAATGAATGTATCCGGTATGTATAAAGCCATGAAAGAAACCATGCCGCCGGTCAGTCTTTTAAAGCTCTACCGGGAATGCGGCGGCGAGATCATCACGATTGGCAGTGATGCCCACCAGGCGCAGTATATCGGCTGCTGGCAAAAAGAGGGACAGGCCCTTCTGGGGGACCTCGGCTTTAAGTACATCACCGTTTATGAAAACAGAAAACCGGAGTTTATCTCCATCCAATAATCTATGACAACAGAAAGGAAATCGACATGAAAGTATTATTACTCAACGGATCCCCAAGAAAGGGCGGCAACACAACACTGGCACTTCGCGAAATGATGAAGGTGTTTAACGATAACGATATTGAGACAGAGATGATCCAGGTAGGTGCCAAGGATATCAGAGGCTGCGTTGCCTGCGGCAACTGTGCAGGTAAAGGCAAGTGTATCTTCAATGACGAAGTGAACGAGATCGCGGCGAAGTTTGAGGCAGCAGACGGTCTGGTGCTGGGTTCCCCTGTTTACTATGCTTCTGCCAACGGTACACTGGTCTCTCTTCTTGACAGACTCTTCTACAGCACAAACTTTGACAAGCGTATGAAAGTCGGTGCTTCCGTTGCTGTCGCAAGACGTGGTGGTACTTCCGCTACTTTCGACCAGCTCAATAAGTACTTTACGATCAGCGGTATGCCTGTGGCATCCAGCCAGTACTGGAACAGTGTGCATGGCCTGACAGAGGGCGATGCAAGAGCCGATAAGGAAGGTATGCAGACAATGCGTACACTGGCTGCCAACATGACTTTCCTGATGAAGAGTATGGCACTCGGCAAGGAACAGTTCGGACTTCCTGAGCTTGAAAAGCGTGTCTCCACACATTTCATCCGCTAATTACTCACAAAACAATTCGATTTTTAGTTGTATTCAATACGTTAATAAGGTAAAATAATAAACATGTTATTTTAGGAGTTCTTTTAAAGGAGATATACTATGTTTAAGATTAATGAGAATTATTTAAAACTGCAGGGCAGCTACCTTTTCTCCACAATCGCAAAAAAGGTCAGCGCTTACCAGGCAGCGAATCCTGATTGCAAGATCATTCGTCTTGGTATCGGCGATGTAACACTGCCACTGGCACCTGTTGTTATTGACACACTTCATAAAGCCGTTGATGAAATGGCTGCAAAAGAGACATTCAAGGGTTATGCACCTGACCTTGGCTACGAGTTCTTAAGAAAAGCCATCGTTGAGAACGATTACCTTCCATACGGCTGCAACATCGAGATCGATGAAGTTTTCGTATCCGACGGTGCAAAGAGTGACTCCGGTAATATCGGTGATATCTTCGGCGTTGACAACAAGATCGCTGTGACAGACCCTGTATACCCTGTTTATGTAGACACAAACGTTATGGCCGGCAGAACAGGCGAGTTTGATCCTGTAACAGGCAAGTTCCAGAACGTAATCTACATGCCATGTACAGCAGAGAACAATTTCGTACCATCCCTTCCGGAGGAAGAGCCTGATATCATCTATATCTGCTGTCCAAACAACCCAACAGGAACAACACTGACAAAGGATCAGCTTCAGACATGGGTTGATTACGCACTCAAGATCGGTGCAGTGATCATCTTTGATGCTGCTTATGAAGCTTACATTTCCGAGGCAGATGTGCCTCATACAATCTATCAGTGTGAAGGTGCTGACAGATGTGCCATCGAGCTTCGTTCCTTCTCCAAGAACGCAGGTTTCACAGGTACTCGTCTTGCATTCACTGTTATTCCTAAGGCACTCAAGAGCGGTGATGTGACACTCAACAGCCTCTGGGCAAGACGTCATGGCACAAAGTTCAACGGCGCACCATACATCATCCAGAAGGCAGGCGAAGCTGTTTACTCTGAGGCTGGTAAGGCACAGACAAAAGAGCAGATCGCTTACTACATGAACAATGCCAAGGT
>JAZUHQ010000112.1:0-3202 GCA_045641805.1 Lachnospiraceae bacterium | reverse complement strand
GTTTTTCCCTTTTTTATGGTATAGTAGGAAAGTCTAAAGGAGTGTGACATACATGATATCAAAATCTATGCGCAGTAACTTACTGCTGATCTTAACAGCCTTCATCTGGGGTGTCGCTTTTGTGGCCCAGTCTGTCGGCGGCAACATCGGTACCTTTACCTTCTGTATGGTACGAAACTATATCGCAGCCCTGGTCCTGCTGCCCTGCATTAAACTGCTGGACAAGGTCAGCCCAACCGAGCTGAAAGATGAGAAAGGCATGCCTTCCCATGGCGGCAAACTTCTCTTGATCGGTGGTATCGTCTGTGGTATGCTGCTGGCCATTGCGGGTTATTTCCAGCAGGAAGGCATTCAATATACAACCACAGGTAAGGCCGGTTTCCTGACTGCCATGTACCTGCTGATCGTTCCACTCTTAGGTATCTTCTTAAAGAAGAAAGTCAGCCTGAAGATCTGGATCTGTGTCGCCGTTGCCGTGCTCGGTATGTACCTGCTCTGCATCAATGAAGGTTTTTCCATCAACTACGGTGACTTCCTTGTTTTCCTCTGTGCGGTCTGCTATGCGGTCCACATCCTGGTGGTCGACTACTTTTCTCCACGTGTGGATGGTGTCCGAATGTCCTTCATTCAGTTCCTGACCTGTGCAGCTGCCAACACCATCATGGCTTTCATCGTAGAACAGCCATCCATTCCGGGCATCATGTCCGCCTGGATCCCACTGCTCTACACAGGTGCTTTATCCAGTGCCGTTGGTTTCACCGTTCAGATCATCGCTCAGAAGGATACCGATCCGGTTATCGCATCCCTCCTCATGAGTCTCGAATCCACTTTCGCTCTGCTGGCAGGATGGGTTCTGCTTCACCAGTATCTGTCACAGCGTGAACTTGCAGGCTGCCTGCTCATGTTCATTGCCATCATGGCTGCTCAGATGCCGATCGAAAAATGGCTTCGAAAGAGCAAGC
Source organism: Lachnospiraceae bacterium (assembly GCA_045641805.1). Lineage (GTDB taxonomy): Bacteria > Bacillota > Clostridia > Lachnospirales > Lachnospiraceae > Coprococcus_A. The sequence continues at coordinate 2,240 of JAZUHQ010000112.1, read as the reverse complement.
AATAGAGAAAAATGCAGAAATAAAATACAAAGAAACAAAAAAGATGATCGGCCGATCATCTTTTTTTGTTTCTTACCACGCGCCTTCGTAACCTAAAGTCACCGCGCTGCTCTTCGCGCCTTCAGCCATGGCTTCAGGAGTTGCTTTTCCCTGACAGATGGCATATAAGAAGCCTGCAATAAAGCTGTCGCCGGCACCCATGGTATCAACCACAGGACACTTGACGATGCCATAGTTATAGTAGTTCTCTCCATCGTAAGCCATACTGCCTTTAATCCCTCTTGTCAGCACGACCACCTTGGGTCCCTTGGCCTGCATCTGGCGGATAAAGCTTGCTGCGGCTTCATCATCCAGAGAGTCGTCGGAGAAAAAGGCATAGTCCACATGGCCGATGGCCTTCTTCGTCACAGGGTCTTCCGGTTTTGTGGCAAAGTCGAAAGCCACCGGAACGCCCTTGGCTCTGATCGCCGGCAGTTCATTCTCGATCATGCCCCAGAGTCCGGAGACAACCATGTCAAAACCGGCCAGGAAATCGATATCCTTCTCATCAATCTTAAAGTCAGCCATCACGCCTTCATCGTAGTCACCGAGGACACGGTCCCCATCCACGATCTCCACATGGGTCACCGCGGTTGTGCCTTCCAGCACCTTGATATGGGAAATGTCCACATGTTTGCTCTCGATCGCTGTCATCATCTGACTTCCGTAGGCATCTGTTCCTACTGCACCGATGTAAGCCGCCTGGCCGCCAAGACGTGCAATATAAACAGCTACGTTCACAGGATTGCCGCCCGGATAAGCAATACCGATATCATCGTAAGAATCCATGCAGTTGTCGCCAACTGTCGCAATTCTGATCTTTTCCATCTTTAGTCTCCCATCATTGCTCGTACACGTTCGATGGCCATCTTTGCATAAATGGATGGCTCTTTAAGGTAATTAGTGACAAGTTCTATTGTGGCATGGCCATCAAAGCCTGCCTCCTGTATATCATGAAGTATCTCTTTAAGCGGCATACAGCCATCTCCCGGAAGGATGTGGCTCTCGCTGACGCCATCATTATCGATCACATGAAGATAATCAAAACGGCTGCCCAGTCTGCGGACATAGTCTGCCGCGGATTCCCCGTTTGTAAATGGGACGGCCAGGTCGGTCATACCCACAAGGTTTTTTGATGTCTCCCAGCCAAGTGCCCGCTCCAGGCTGTTCAGATTGGTCACCACGTTGCTCTCATAGACGGTGAGCGGTTCCAGGATCAAGGTCACTGCCTTCTTTTCTGCATAGGCCGCCAGTCTATGAAGACTCTTTCTGAGACGATCATCGATCTGATCCTGTGTCATCAGGCATCCTGCATGTCCGGCAGAAAACAGCATATAAGGAGCGCCGATCTCTGCCGTGATATCGATCGCCTGCTCCAGATAGTCCATGCAGCGCTCCCACTGAGTCTCATCGCCTGTCATGTAGTTGAAAGGATAGGCATTGTGCTCAGGTGTAAAGCAGCGTACCGGCATCTGATACTTTTCGATCAGCGCTTTGATCTCATCTGTTCCTTTGGCCTTGAGGTCCGGCACAAAGGCATGGGGATAACCACCCCATAATTCTACATAATCATAACCAAAACGTGCGGCATCTGCAAAGGCTCTCTCAAGAGAGAGTCTTTGATAGCCACACGTGAATAATCCGAATTTCATCTGATTTTAGTAATCCCACTGTCTGTAGTAGCGTCTGATTTCCATTGGATGACAGTTGATCTTCTCGATGTGTGCATCAATACGCTGTGTCACTGCATGGCTTACCAGATGGCTGATGCTGCCACGGTACTTCTCGTCGATACCTTCGATTGGATAATCCTTTGTATCGATGATGGTGTAGTTGGCACAGACTCTTGGAAGGAAGCGTGCGACACGCTCGGAAAGTGGTCTCTGCGCATCTTCACCCATAAAGAGAGTGACCGGTGTATCTTTTTCGATGACTTCCAGCATGCCATGGAAAAACTCTGCACTTGAGATGGATTTTGTTCTGATCCAGTGCTGCTCTTCCCAATAGCACATGGCATAGGAATAAGTGGAACCATACTGATTACCTGCACCGATAAAGTAGTGGATCTTATCTTCGCAGTGCTTCTTTGCATAAGCCTCACCAAAAGCATCTGCAGATTTTTCAACTTCCACAAGACCTTTGGCAAGATGGGCATCGATCTGTGCATAGTAAGTATCGTAGTCCTCAAACTCACCTGCGTT
>JAZUHQ010000111.1:0-6974 GCA_045641805.1 Lachnospiraceae bacterium | reverse complement strand
TAATGCCATCATTGCCGGCCAGTGTGGCAACGGCCCATACTTTGGTTAGCTGATCTAAAACGATCAGAATGAGGGCAAAAAATAAGGGTTTAATGTATTTCATAGTCATAATGTTCCTTTGTTATGAATGGATAGCAACTTGAGCTGCTTGTGTCAGAAGATCATCGGAGATGTCTCTATCGATAATGGCATGACCCATAGAGCCGAGAAGGACGAATTTGACTTTGCCTTTGGACATCTTTTTATCGTTCTTGGAAACAGCAACGATATCTTCGGCTGTTATGCCTTCCACAGAGACAGGAAGACCAAAGGAAGTGATCATCTCGAGGATATCTTTGTATTCTTCCTCTGTCAGATGCCCGCGCTTCATGGAAAGCCAGGCAGCAGAGTTCATACCTACAGCCACACATTCACCGTGGAGCATGGAAAAGTCCATAAGTTTTTCAACAGCATGTCCAAGTGTATGTCCAAAGTTCAGGTGCGCTCTCTCGCCCTGCTCTTTAGGGTCATTCTCAACGACTTTCTGTTTGATCTGGTCGCTGACATGGATCATATCCATCAGAGTCTGAGCATCACCGGCAAGGATACCCGTGCGGTTTTCTTTGAGCCAATCATAGTAATCCCTGCGCTTGATCAGGCCGTGTTTAATGATCTCTCCGAGACCGGAAAGATACTGTCTCTCTGTCAGTGTCTTTAAGGTTGAGACATTATTATAGACCAGTTTAGGCTGATGGAAAGCGCCAACCATGTTTTTGTAAGCTCTGAAATCCACACCTGTTTTGCCACCGATACTGGAATCTACCTGGGCAAGTAAGCTGGTTGGAATCTGCATAAAATCAATACCGCGAAGGAAGGTTGCTGCTGTGTAACCGGTCAGGTCACCGACAACACCACCGCCAAGAGCGACCAGAAGATCTCTGCGCTCAAATTTTTCAAGGATCAGGTGTTCATAAAGATTCTGTACCGTATCCAGTGTTTTGCTCTCTTCGCCGGCTGGGAAGACAAAGGATGTCACATAAGCGGCATGGTCCTTTAAGATGTCCATGACCTTTTCAAGATAATGAGGTGCTACATGACTGTCGGAAACGACACAGAGTTTTCTGTCACTCGTATTTAACTGATCGACATAGCTGCCTAAAAGGTCAAAGCTGTCGGTGATAACGATAGGATAGATCGGTTTACCATCGTAATGAATCGTAATTTCGTACATAAGAGTCTACCTCTTTACTCTATAATCAACAAAGACGCAGGTAGTGGAACCTGCGTCTTATCAAATTTTATTCTTCTGTTACTTCGGAAGGTGTTTCTGCAAACATATCAGAGAAGTCCTTGATCATGGACTCATCTGTGGATAATGTCTCATCGAAATCTTCTTCAGGTTCATCGATATCCTCGTGAACAGCAGGCTCTTTTGTGAGATCTGCAGGATCACTGACAGGTGCTGCCTGAAGCATCTGAACATGCTCTGCAGCGTCCTTTTCAAGACGATCAAGATTTCTTACAGTGACAACATCAAGGTTGAATGCTTCGGAATTGATCATATCAATATGAGACTGGCAGAGGGCTCTGTACTGAGCTCTGTAAACTTCATACTGCTGAAGAAGTTCTGCTGTTTTGATCGTGATATGTTCAAGCTCGATCTTAGCGTCAGCGACAATAGACTGGGCCTTAAGAACAGCTTCCTGCTCGATCACTGTAGCATTCTTCTTTGCACCGAGAATTGTCTCTTCTGCAGTTGTTTCAGCAAGAACGAGTGCTTTCTGTAAGGATTTTTCAATTTCCTTGTAGTGACCAAGTTTGATATTCAGGTTATTGATATTCTCTTTAAGGGTTAAATTCTCTTTGTAAAGCTCTTCATAGTTGGCTGTAACGAGTGAGAAGAATGCATCGACATCTACCTTTGCATAACCACTCATACCTGCACTCTTAAAGATCTTACTCTGAAGTTCAATAGGTGTTAACATTTCTATACCTCCTTAAGATAAAGTTCAAAACGGCCCCCTGTAATGTTTTGAACTATTCTTCCTCAATAGAATTAAAAGATGGAACACTCATACTTGCACCATCAAGACCCGGATACTCACCATTGAGTCCAACCGTATTTGGCGCAGCAATGACAATACGGTCAGCAAGAAGCTTAACCTCACCACCGATTGCATGGCATGTGCCGGAAACGAAATCGACAATTCTCTGTGCTTCAGCATCAGAAAGCTGTTCAAAATTGATCAGTACGGATGTACCGGTCAGAATGAGATCTGTAATATATTCAACGGAATTAAAGTCCTGTGGTCTTGCAGAATAGATATCCATACTTCCTCTTGCCTGAGAATGAAGTGCTACGATGTTGTTGTTGCGGCCCGGAATGGAACGATGTGTTGAAGCAGCGGCTGTCTTTCTTGGACGTTCAACTTCAGGTTCTACATAATCATCAAGACCGTCATCGTATTCGTCATCATCGTCCATATAGTGACGCTTCACAGGCTGTTTAGCCGGTTTGTCTTTCTTTTTATTAAATACGGAACGTGTCTTTTTCTCTTTCTTTTTGACAGGTTTCTCTTCTATTTCATCTACGTATTCCTCAGAATCATCGATATCTTCGTAGTCTTCTTCGGATTCGTATGCGTCATAATATTCTTCGTCAGTATCATCATTCAGGTTAAGTGTTTTTAAAATCTTATCAAAGCCTTTTCCCATCACTCAATCACCCTTCTATAATTAAATCTGATAGTTTCTTTCACCAAAAATGCCTGTGCCGACGCGGACCATGGTTGCGCCTTCTTCAATTGCGACCTCATAGTCACCCGTCATACCCATAGACAGTTGTTTCATAATAACATTATCAATGTTTTTAGAATCGATGTCAACAGATAATTGTCTTAATTTTCTGAAATAAACACGGTTACTCTCTGCATCTTCAGTAAATGGCGCGATGGTCATCAGGCCCTGAATATGCACATGTGGAAGCTTGGAAATTGCGGTTACAAGCTCAATTGTCTCATCTGTGGTGATACCGAATTTGGACTCTTCCTGAGCGACATTGACCTCTACAAGGATCTTAACCTCCACATTGGCTTTAGCTGCTTCCTTTTCGATCTCCTCAGCAAGTCTTAAGGAATCCACAGAGTGGATGAGACACGCTTTATCAACAATGTATTTGACCTTATTGCGCTGAAGATGGCCGATCATATGCCAGTTGATATTCTTAGGAAGAACTTCGTATTTTTCTGTAAGTTCCTGAACTTTATTTTCACCGTAGTCAAGAATACCTGTGGTAAGTACCTGCTCGATATCACTGACAGGTTTTGTCTTGCTGACAGCGATCAGAAGAACTTCGCTTCTGTCACGGCCGGCTCTGTCGCAGGCAGCCTGAACACGTGCTTCTACATCTTTTACATTCTCTATAATCATTTGTATTTCCTCCATTTATTATGCGCTTCTTTTAGAAAATAACCTGGTTTTCATAGGCACTGCTTCCGTTCAGAAGGATATGGTCATAGAGTGAAATACCACCGGTCAGACCTTCTTTGACGATACAGTAATCACCATATTCATACAGAACATTGATCATTCTGAAATAAGCATAACCTTTATTGATGTTGTAGACACCCGGAAGCTCGACACTGCTCTGGGTTAAGTCTACGGTATATTTATTGCCTGTTTTAGGCTCGATCAGTGTGGAGCCTTCATCGATATCCGATGCAGCCACATAGATGACCTTTTCATCTCTGTTTCTGTAGATGGTTGGCTGCTCAAGAACCGGTCCTTCAGGTGTTGAAAGCTGGATACCGAATTCAGTTGTTCCTTTTTCAGTGATCAGATAGCTTTCAGGGACACGATAAAAGGTCTTGGATACGATGGATGATTTAGGGATTTTCAGACCTTTCTGGCTGTTCCAGACAATTTCAATGTCCTCATAACGGTCATTACAGTAACGGGACATATAGGAATCCAGTGTAAAGATGACCAGATGATTGCCTTCATGGTCATAGAAATCGACACTGGCTGTGGTCGTGATATCATCTTTGAGGAAATGGATATCGATCTGGCCATCATCAGCAACAGAAGGGATGGCTTTCAGTTTATCGATCTGGGCTCGTCCCGGTGCGATCACGAGCTTCCATGTGCTGTCCTTAATGATCTTGAAAGCCGGAGAACCGGATTCAATAAAAGAACCGGCAGATACCTGCTGTTTATGATAATCTTTCTTATTCAGAACATCATGATCAATGTCATCCATTGTGAGGGTCTCAAGCCCATCGACCGTATAACTGACAATACCACTGTTGGCAGCTTTCATGATCGTATAGTTGGTATTGGTCGCCATGTTGGATAACTGGCTGATATTGGCAAGGCTGATGATGTTATTGAGAACATTGCCAAGCTGATAATCCAGTGAATAAACCTCACCATAGTGATTATCCAGGTAGTCCTTTTTATAAGATGTGATCAGCTCTTTAATGTCTGCATAGTCTGAACTGCTGATCTCAATCGCTTTTCCTGCATTGTTGGCGCCCGGTGTCAGACGGCTGCCGTCAATAATGCAGACATTGCCATTTCTGGCCGTCTTGCCACTGTCATTGACAAAATAGTTGATATAACCGCTTCTGGATGCACTGATGGTCTGTTCATCGCGGAGGATCAGTGCTGTAAAGGTATCACTGTCGATAATACTGCCTCTGGCCACTTCACTGAATGAGAAATGAGCTTTGGTAAAGTAGGAAACAATAACGGCAATGATATAGAGAAAGATCAGGGAAAAGATAATAACGCCGACGTTGATCTTGACTCTGCTGCCCTTACCCGCTGCGGACTGTTTTTTCTGTGATGTATCGCTCATGAGGATATCTCCTGTAGAAAATAGTCTCTATTCTTGCTTTCGGGACATGCACAAAGTACATGCATTTTATTATTATACCATTCGCGCGTCTATCTGTAAAATTAAAAAAGTATTACGAAAACTGAGCATAAAAAAAGACTACCAATCGAAACTGGTAGTCTTTTGGAAATTCCATGTAGATTATAAGGAGATAATGATATCTTTCTTGAACTCCTCAGGAATGTTATCTGCATCGATAGAGATGCTGATTGTAACGTTGAAGTTAAACTTCTCGGAAATTTCGTTTACTTTTGTAAGGATATAAGCTACGTTATCCTCTGCTACACAACCGATAGTAAGGAAGCTGTCAAGGTACATAGCCTCGAGGTCGCTATCCTGGGATACAAGACCACAGATAAAACCAATGAAAGCGTCATCTGTTGTGATTGGATACTCACCAACGTTGATCAGACGGATTTTGTTGCTAAGCTCGTACATATGCTTGTTGTTCTTGTCAAGATAAACAACAGAACCTGTAGCAACTTTAACTGCTTCATTAGCCTTCTGAATAAGATATTTTGTTTTACCTTTGCCTTTTACACCTGAGATAATCTGAATCATTGTGATCTCCTCCTAAATATATATTATTCATAATATATTAAGCAAATATATTTTTTTCATAATCTGATTATAGTACAAATTAAACAAAAACTCAATGACTAAATTCTGAATATTTTATAATTTGTTTAATTTGTTGCGTCCTTTTGTTTTTACTTTCCGGCATTCGATAAAAGCTTGGACATACTGTTATAGAGTGTCTGCTTATCAGGACATCCCAGAAGGACGGAAATGTATCCATCTCCTTTTTTGTTCTCACTGTAGAGAATGAGACAGAGACCTGCATTGTCAGTTGTACCTGTTTTTCCACCGACAACACTGATGCCCTCCGGTGCATTCTCATAGCCCAGTAAGTACCAGCAGGTAGACGGCCATGTATGGGTTGTCTCCTCGCCGTTATGCTTGTAGGTGATGGTATAATCTGAACGGCTGATGGCATCTTTGAAAACGTCATATTTGAGACATTCCTTAAAGATCACATAGAGATCGAAGGCGGATGTATAGTGTTCAGGGTCATCCAGACCATTTGGTGTCACAAAGTGGGTCTGTGAAGCACCTAAAGAAGCCGCTTCATCGGTCATCATTTTGCAGAATTCAGAGATACTGCCCTCTCCCACATAGGAAGCAATGGCATTGGCGGCGTCATTACCTGAGTAGATCAGCATGACAAATAAGAGATCTTTCAGCTTGATCTGATCACCGGCTGAGAAACCACAGACCTGAGCATCCGGGATCGGAATGTAGACATCGTCTGTGAGTGTGATGGTCTTTTCCAGATCGGCTCCGCTCTTTAAGGTAACCAGTGCGGTCAGGATCTTGGTAATACTGGCCGGAGGCATCTGTTTATAAATATTGTAGGCAGCAAGGACTTCATTGTCAGTTGTGCCGACAAGAAGCACTTCTGAGGCCTCAAGATCCTTGAGTGCATCCGTATTGGAGGATTCACCATTGTTTGGATAGATGCCCTTGATAGCCTCTTCTTTGGATACGATACCTAGATCTTCTGCGAAGGTGACGAACCTGTCTGCATCGATCATGGCACCGGCATTGGCACTCTCTTCCTGAGTAACTGTAGAATACGGCTTTAAAAACACTGTCTCACTGCTGCATGCGGTTAAGAGCATTGTAGTGAGACAGAGTGCCGTGATTAATCGTTTCATCAATAATCACCTGATATTCAATTATTTATAGTATTCTCTCCATTCCATATCACCGCGGTCTAAAGCCTTGATCAGCAGTTCTGCTGTAGCAAGATTAGTTGCGATCGGAATGTTATGGGCATCACATAAAGCAACCACTTGATGGACGTCCGGTTCATGTCTTTTAGGATTGTATGGGTCTCTCAGGAAAATAACCAGATCAATGTTATTATTGGAGATCTGAGCACCCAGCTGCTGTTCACCACCAAGGTGGCCTGCAAGGAATTTGTGGATCGTCAGGTTGGTGACTTCTTCAATCAATCTTCCTGTTGTTCCGGTAGCATACAGTTCATTCTTCGCAAGAATGCCTCTATAAGCAATACAGAAATTCTGCATTAATT
>JAZUHQ010000110.1:0-3847 GCA_045641805.1 Lachnospiraceae bacterium | reverse complement strand
GACTTGGGTACTTGATGATAACGGCACTCTCACGATCTCCGGAACAGGAACAATGAAACATTATTCTGATGGAGAATCTCCCTTTTACAGAAACGAAAGCATCCGCTCTGTTATCATCGAAACCGGAGTAAAATCAATCGGAACATCTGCATTCACATCCTGCATCCGATCGGCGATATCAGCGGTGACGGCGAGATCGGTACTGAAGATGCACAATGCATACTGAATTTCTATGTTCTGAATACAGTTTCCGGCAAACCAATCACTTGGACAGAATTGCTCAAACTAGAATTCTGACACAGCGTATGTTTGAATTGAGCAAACCGGATGCACTCACTTTTCGACAGAAAGGATCTCATGAAATTCAAAGATTATTTATTCTGCTTTTTCTCTTTTCTCTTTTTCGTATGTTTGCTTACAGCAAGCTCACCGCAGCCTGCCGAACGCAGCCCTTCTGAAACGCATACAGAAACATTCACCTCAGCGATCACAACAACTGCTTCGACCGGCAAAAAAGCCACCACAGCACCAACAACATCCACAACTGCTGCAACTGTTACAACAACAAAGGCCGATCCGCCTTCTGATCTAATCATGAACTGTATGGACATCGTTGAAGCAGGTGCTAACATTTCGCTCGATGAATTTATTACAGATCGCAATGTCGAACTGAAAGACGGTTCTGTTCTGCTCAACACATCACATATCGGTGTTTTTGATGTGGAAATACCATACTGCTATCAAAGCGCAGAATTCAGCCAGACACTCCGATATCAGGTAATTGATACAACTGAACCGCTGATTCTCAATGCAGGGTTAAATGTCAGCCACATGATCGGAACAGAGTTCGATCTTGATCAATATATCGGCTATGCGGACAATTATGACAGTTCTCCGCTGCTCACTTATGAAGGTGAAGTTGACACGGAGACCGTTGGTTCATATCCGCTGTCTGTGACAGTATCGGACAGTTCCGGTAATTCTGTATCTTGGGATATCACGGTCAATGTGGTCGAAGAACTGCCCAAATCCGCCGATACCATCCCTCGCTTAGACTACAGCGAATTCATCAGCAGATACAACAGCGATGATGTACGGTTCGGCATAGACGTTTCCACATGGCAGGGCGATATTGATTTCAACGCCGTGCGCAATGCCGGATGCAGTTTTGTGATCATTCGTGCCGGATATTACTATAGTCAGATCAAACCGGACGATCACTTCCGTCAAAATCTCAAAAATGCAGCAGAAGCAGATCTCGATGTCGGTATATACTTCTATACCGCTGACAATACAGAAGAAGGAGTAAGGGAACACGTTCGCTGGATCGCAGAACAGTTGGACGGACAGGCACTTGACCTGCCGATCGCTTTTGACTGGGAGGAATTCTCTCACTTTCAGAAATACGGCATGAGTATCCGTGATCTGAACGATATATATGCTGCATTCGCAGATGAGGTGCGCAAACAGGGCTATGAACCGATGCTTTACAGCAGCAAGGTCTTTCTTGAAACAGTCTGGAGTGAAAAATCGAAACAAACTGCGCCCGTATGGCTTGCGCATTATGTAAATGAAACCACCTACGAAGGCGAATATGAGATCTGGCAGGAAAGCGCATACGGCAGAATTTCAGGAATCGCCGGTGATGTAGATATGGATATTCAGTATTTGAAGCAATAAACAGCCGCTGGGTATAATACGATAAACATGAAACAGGAAATGCCGCAGTGTGTTTCCTGTTTTTCTTATAAAGAAAATGCAGAGCTTATGTTGCTCTGCATGAAAATGATATTCAATAACAGGGGAGTGACTGCTTTGCTTATTCACGATTGATATGACTTCCGCTTTACTGCTCTGATCCAAGCATCGTGATCCCTGTACTCTGCGATGAAGCAGGGAGTTCCGCTGAATGAAACGAGACATCGTATGCACCGCCGGTCACCAGCGCAATTTCTTCATCCGTAAGCGGTGTAAGAATTATATCCGGTATTTTGTCCTCTGTATTTGGGACGTTCTGTTCGATTTCTTTTTCCATAATGGCGTTCTCCTTCATTTTCGTTTTCAGTATCCGAGCGGCGGCATAATTCATTTTCTCCTTATGCGCTGCGCCTATATTATAATACACCGGAAATAGTGATTTGGGTGCACGCATTGTCATATAATTTTCTATGAATAAAAGGGGAGTATCTTGATTGGCTGAGTTTATATTTTAACTTGAAATATGCGAATGATTGTGATATAATAGAAATACAGGGATCTAACTGATATCTGTTTATATGAGGAGGGTTACTATGAAAAAACAGCTGTTCAGCATTTTGCTTGTACTGGTCATGGTAATCGGCATGATGCCGGTCACTTCATTTGCGGCGGACAACGGTTCAGGCAGCTCCACGACGGAGGATTTCGGCACATTCATTGACGGTGAACAGGTTATCACCGATATGATCGAAAAACACGGACTGTATGCGCATCCGCGCATCATTATGACAGATGAGAAGTTTGCAAAGCTGTTCCTTGCAAGATATGAGGTGATTTACCTCTATAAGTTCAGGGAACCGACCTACCAGCAGTTTCAGCAGTGTATCGCATTTGTCCGCAAAAAGGACAGTGCAGGATTTACCTCTGAGGAATTAGAGGGACATCTTAAGCAGTGTGAGGAGCTGAAGCCTCTTCCTGGTGTGTGTGACCAGGAGCCAATAGTGGTTAATCCTTCTGTAGCAAAAGACTTATCTGTGTTTAAGTGCAGAAAGTTTAATGCGATGGAGTGGATTGAGGATGTTGAGAATGAACATTCTCTTGATAACCACATTGGAAAGTGGCTTGGTACAAGGGTGTACTCTGATGTAATAACTCAGAGACCTCCCATTGTGCTAGGTGATTCACATCTTGCAATGATGGCTACCTGTGGTAAGGGTGCCGGAGCCGTTGGATGTGAGGAGGATGGCGATTACCACCTTCAGAGAGGTTCTGTTAAGCGAGCCGAAACAGAACGTACCGAAATGAAGAATGGTAAGCTTGAGGTTGTGGTTACTAACCATGCCTCAATAAACATCAAAATTCTCGAGCAGGTAAAAGGTGACGATGGACGGCCAATGGCTAAGTTCACTGACCTCGTGTAAAATTATGGAGAGAGGGACCATCGGGTTCCTCGAAAGGAGAACATATGTCGAATTTAAAGGTCGAGTCGAGCGGATTTTCCGCTGCGGCTCTTTTTTTAGTAACCAGAGTAGAGGGAACTGGTTACAGACAGAGAGAAAGTTTGTTAGCGGGAAAGCTGTTTGATAACTCGCTAATAAATTTAAGAGCCTTGACTGGCTCCATCAGAAGTATTACTGAGTACTACGTGGATGGAATCAGGCATAGCCTTATCACAGATTATTCTGCCGATATGGGCTATGAGGCAAAGTATAGTAGAGTTAGAAGAGGCTACGAATCATGTAATGTAGCCTTCTTCGCATCAAAGGACTTGTCTCATTGTTTTTTAGGTGAGACGGAAGAGGACTTTGAAGATGGACTCTTTGAATATTTAATGAAGGAGTTCACCCTTCCTTTAAAAAGAGAATGGATGGGCTACTTCATGAAGGAGCTTGTAAGGAGAGGTTCCCTTGCCGACGAGATCAGAGTAGTTGGTGGGGGCAGTAGCAGATTCACCTTTGAAGGTAGAACCTATAACATGAATAATGTTCGTGGCTACTACCTGAGAAACGGTTCTGTAACAGAACCTATCATTGAGTCCCTGGTGTGTCAGGGAGTAAAAAACGGCATCATTAGTATTACCCCCAGTGGTAAGACAATGTTGCCTATGCTCCTTACGGATTTAGACACCTACCGTATGAACCATGGTGAG
>JAZUHQ010000109.1:0-2956 GCA_045641805.1 Lachnospiraceae bacterium | reverse complement strand
CATCATGAGGGAAGAACCTGTACCATACGTACATTTGATCATACCTGTCTCATGACAGCCCTGTCCAAACAGGGCACCATGGGAATCACCCAGTGCTGCATGGATTGGGATCGGCTGACTGAAGAGACCTTCCATTGTTGTCTCGCCGAAGAGACCATCTGAATCGAAGACCTCCGGAAGAACTTTCATTGGCACGCCGAACAGTTCACAAAGCGCTTCATCCCAGCGAAGCTCGTCGATATTGAAAAGCTGTGTTCTGGATGCATTGGAAAAATCAGTCTTAAAGGATGCGCCCTCTGTCAGTCTGAAGACAAGATAGGCATCGATCGTACCGAAGCAGACATTGTCGATATCCACTTCCGGATGGTTTCTGAGAAGCCATGCCATCTTACAGCCAGGATAGAAAGCGGAAAGAGGAATACCTGTCTTTGCGTAGATCTCCTCATTGCGGCCTTTGGCAGCAATCTCCTCTTCGATATCCTTCGCGCGGCTGCACTGCCATACGATCGCATGATCGTAAGGCTCGCCTGTCTGTCTGTTCCACATACAAGTGGTCTCTCTCTGGTTGGAAAGACCAAGGCCAGCGATCTCATCTGCCTGGATGCCTGCTTTAGCGATCAGGTTTTTAACAACTTCAATTGTGTTGTGGTAGATCTCAGTTAAGTTATGGGAAACCCAGCCCTTTTCATTGATGATCTGCTCGTGAGGAAGGTCTGCTCTTGTGATGAGCTTACCCTCTTTGTCAAACAGAAGGGCTTTGGTACCCTGTGTGCTCTGATCAATACCAAGAATATATTTCTTTTCCATAACGAATCGTCTCCGGATTATTTTAAGAGCTCAAGCGCATTGGCAACGATGCCGTCTGCATCAAGGCCATAGTAAGTAAATACTTCTTTGGATGTACCGGATACAGTTGGTGCATCAGGTAAAGTCATGTTGATGACCTTCTTAGGCATGTTCTTGCAGATCACCTGTGTTGTGATAGCACCAAGACCACCGTTGGAAACATGCTCTTCGATTGTGATGATACCCTTGACAGGTGCAGCCTTCTCAAGAAGTGTTGCTTCGTCATAAGGTTTGACACAGTACATATCAAGAACGCCGGCGGAAATGCCCTGCTCAGCCAGTTTCTGTGCGGCTTCCTTCGCGTAGATCACCATCTCGCCGCATGCAACGATCAGAATGTCTGTACCTTCAGCAACAACTGTTGCCTTGTCCATCTCAAATGGCACATTGTCCTCTGTGTAAACATCATCAACAGCGTTACGGCCAACACGGACATAAGCTGGTTTGTTATCCTTCAGAAGGGCTTCAATGAGCTTGCCTGTCTGAAGTCTGTCACTTGGCAGGTATACACGCATGTTTGGCAGAGCTGCCATTGCTGCGATATCCTGGGATGAGTGATGGCTCATACCAAGTGCACCGTAGGAAACACCACCGGAGATACCGATCAGTGTTGTGTTTGTATTGGAGTAAGCACAGTCGATCTTAGCCTGCTCATAGCTTCTTGTTGTCAGGAAACATGCAGGGGAAACCGCGAAGGATTTCTTACCGCACTTTGCAAGACCTGCTGCAATGCTGACAAGGTTCTGCTCTGCAATACCTACCTCAACAAACTGCTGAGGGAAGTTGTCAGCAAACGCTGTCATGGAACCGGAACCTCTGGAGTCAGAACAGAGAACAACAATGTTTTTATCTTCTTTGGCATTCGCCATTAATGTATCACAAATAACCTGTTTGTTCGCAATCTTACCCATGTTTACGCCTCCTCATGTGCCTTAAGGCATGCAACGATCTGATCATATTCCTCAGCTGTTGGCACATGATGATGCCATGCAGCCTTGTTTTCCATGACTTCGCCGCCGCCGAAACCTTTGATCGTATTGGCAATAATGACTGTTGGCTGTCCCTTTGTCTGCTTTGCTTCCTCAAAAGCAGCATCCAGAGCGTCCATATCATTACCATTGATAGAGATTACATGCCAGCCGAAAGCAGCCCATCTCTCCTCCTGGCTGTCCTGAGTCATGACATACTCAGTCGTACCGGAGATCTGAAGTCTGTTTCTGTCAACAACAGCACAAAGGTTGTCCAGTTTGAAATGGCCGCCGGCCATTGCACCTTCCCAGACAGAACCCTCTGCGAGCTCGCCATCGCCCATGACAGTGTAAACGCGGTAATCCTTCTGGTCCATCTTGCCGGCAAGTGCCATACCGATGGAAACAGGAAGACCATGGCCGAGAGAACCGGAGTTCATCTCGATACCTGGCAGTTTGTTATTAGGATGTCCAATATATTTTGTGTTAAACTTGGAGAATTTTTCTTTTACTTCCTCGAGATCAAGGAAACCTGCTTCACAGAGCACTGCGTAGTATGCTTCCACGGAGTGACCTTTGGAAAGAACGAAACGGTCTCTGTTTTCGTCGTCCATGTTCGCAGGAGAAACATTCATGTGTTTCATGTAGAGCTGTGTCAGAACGTCCATAACAGAGAAATCACCACCAATATGTCCGGAAGCACCGGCCATAATAATGTCTAAAGCATCTTTACGTAACTTAAAAGATAATTTAGCTAATTCCTTGTTTGTATACATCTTTATTCACCTCTGATATAAGCCTTAACTTCTTCTTCAATTGGATCGTATAAATCCGGTTTAACGCCGATATACTTACATGCCTCGTATAATACAGGCACAACGTTTTCATGAATACCTACACAATGATGGATGTAAGGTCCCTCAACGATCTTTGCTTCAAGACGTTTCCAGTTAGCAACCTCAACCCAGAGATATGTACCCTTTGTGTATGGGCCAGGGATACCTTTGGCATTACCGAGAAGCATGGAGTATTCGCCATTGTCGCCATCAAAACGAACGAGGGAAACATCACCGTATTTAGCAAGTGCTTCTACAGCACCAGGATATGTGAATGCTAAAGGATAACCAAGTGTTGGTTTTTCC
>JAZUHQ010000108.1:0-3461 GCA_045641805.1 Lachnospiraceae bacterium | reverse complement strand
TCATGATGAATATCGGCCAGACACCGATCCATTCCACACACGGTATGGCAACATCCCTTGCATGGAAGATGAATGGCAAAGCAGAGTATGTTCTTGAAGGAAACTTAAACTACACGGGTGCCGTGATCACATGGCTCAAGAACGATCTTGAACTGATCACATCCCCTGGCGAGACAGGTCCTCTTGCAGAAAAAGCCAACCAGCAGGATCAGACCTATCTTGTTCCTGCCTTCTCCGGTCTCGGTGCTCCATACTGGGATTCCGATGCAGTGGCTACTTTCTACGGTATGAGCCGTACAACAAGAAGAGCAGAGCTTGTCAAGGCAGGCGTTGAGAGCATTGCTTACCAGATCACAGATCTGGTGGAAGCGATGGAACAGGATACAGGTATTCACATTCCTGAGATCCGTGTGGATGGTGGTCCTACAAAGAACACTTATCTCATGCAGTTCCAGAGTGATATTCTTCAGAAGAGAGTAGCAATCCCTGAGTATGAAGAGCTTTCCGGTATCGGCGCAGCTTATGCAGCAGGTATCGCGATGGGATTCTACAATAAAGAGACACTTTTTGCAGGTGCTCAGAGAACTGAGTATGACAAAAAGATGGATAAAGCATTAAGAGACAGCAAGTATGACGGCTGGAAAGTAGCTGTCAGCAAGGTTTTGACACATTAATTAAAAAATCACACGGGAGGACCTACAGGTTCTCCCGTGTTGGAGGTTAACAATGAAATTATTTGAGACATTTGAACTGAAATATTCAGCACCGGCACCTGCGGGCAATGAAGCACAGGTGGATCTGACAGCTGTCTTTTCCTGCAATGGCAAAGACATCACAGTCAAAGGTTTCTATGCAGGCAATGAGACCTATATCGTACGTTTCCTGCCAAAAGAAACAGGTACTTACACGTACACAGTCAGCGGTGTTGTGACAGATGTCGGAACAGCAGAGTGTACAGATGGTGGTGCCAAAGGTATGGTGCAGGCTGTCGGTACTCATTTCGAGTATCAGAACGGCGATCTTTATGTTCCATTTGGTACAACGATCTATGTTATGACACTTCAGGAAGAGGCACTGATCGAGCAGACCGTAGAGTCTTTAAAGAATGCACCATTCAACAAGGTTCGTCATGGTATCTTCCCTAAGCATTACGATTACAACAGCAATGAACCGGACCATTATCCATTCTTCAAGGATGCCGACGGCAACTGGGACCCAAGCCATCCGGACTATGAATACTGGGATCATTTTGAAAAGTATGTCCACATTCTGGGTCAGGAAGGCATTGAGACAGACCTGATCTTATTCCATCCATATGACAGATGGAACTTCTCCAAGATGGGACTTAAGAATAACCTGATCTATCTTGACTATGCCCTTCGCAGACTGTCTGCCATCCCATATATCTGGTGGAGCCTGGCCAATGAGTATGATCTTTTCTTTGACTGGACCATGGAAGACTGGTATGCGGTAGAAGAGTTTGTAGCTGCCAATGATCCATATGGCCATCTGCTCAGCAACCATAACTGCTTCGGTTTCTATGATTTCTCCAGACCAAATGTGACCCACTGCTGCGTACAGACACTGGCTATGCATCGTGGTATTGAATGGATGGAAAAATTCGGAAAGCCGGTTGTCTATGATGAGTGCTGTTATGAAGGCAACATTCAGCATGAGTGGGGCAACATCTCCGGCTGGGAGATGACCAACCGTTTCTGGAAAGCATTATCCTACGGCGCAGGCTGTACTCACGGTGAGACTTTCTTCTCCGATGATGACATCCTCTGGTGGTCCAAGGGTGGTAAGCTTAAAGGCACAAGTCCAAAGAGGATTCAGTTCCTCAAAGATGTGATCTATGGTATCGGCAAGCCACTTGAACCATGGGCAGACAGACTCATGCCAACCTGTCCGGATACAAAGTTTGCACAGGTTATCGACTTCAGATCATTCCTTGAGAAGATGCCTCCAAAGGATGCAGAGGATATGGCGATCAAGAGTGCGAATTTCGCAGGTCACCATGGCGAGGAAGTTTACCTGAAATATTTCGGTATTCAGAATATCGCACTGACCGATCTTTATCTGCCGGCTGAGCATACCTATAAAGTAGAAGTGCTGAATATCTGGGACATGACAAGAGAGACACTGACAGAGAATGCCAGCGGCTGCACACGCCTCAGACTGCCTGGTAAAGAGGGTACTGCGGTTCTTGCAACTAAAATTAAATAAAAATTAAATTCGTTAAGTTGGATTATTTGAGGGCGCATACATAGGGATTGTTGTTTATTGGCGAAATGTATGCGCCTTTATTGAATTTTAGGCAAGAAATGTACAAAATGCTTATAAAAATTTTGATAATTATTTAATTAACTGTTAAACGAACTAAATTTCGTTGACTGAAGTTTAATAGTAGTGTATAATAATATATGCAAAAGTAGTGATAATGCGACGTTTTTTAAACGACTTGACGAAAAGGGAGAATGCATATGAGAAAACGGGAAGCTCCCGGTCATTCAGGAACAGATCGAGACAGGACTATGATCAAAAAAAAGTGGTCAAGCCTCTCTTTTTCTGAAAAAATCAGGTATATTCGCGATTATTACGGTGTAGCGATCCTTCTTGCATTGATCGGTGTGATCGCCGCAGTTTATCTGATTCATGATATCCGCACACCTAAAGCCAAAGACGCTTTTTATGTGATGGGTTTAGATCTGGATGTAGATGCCGGGATGGTTGAGAGCATGGAGGCCGAACTCCATGACCTTCTTGGACTGACATCCGATCTTGAGGAAGTCCGTATCGAGACAGATTACTCGTCGGATGCCAATTATATGAGTCAGGCGACCATTTCGACTTTTATGCAGGCGGGAAGAGTGGATCTTATGATCGCTTCTGAGGAAGAGTTCAATGCTTATGCTGCCGCACAGTATTGTCTCACACTGGAAGAGGCGGGCTTAAAGGATTACCAGGATCAGACAGATCTCGACCATCTGTTTTATGCAGTGCCTCTGGATTACAGCCAGGGTGGTGCGATCTACGATATTCCTTTTGCACCTCATGAAGATTCAGAAGGTGCCTTCTGTTATGGTATTTACCTGCAGCAGGGACCACTTGAAGGCTATGTTCTGGGTGTGCTGGCGAACGCCCCACATACAGGCTATCTTTCACAAGGTGTCGCCTATTTCCTTGATGGGCAGACACGGTAACTATGTGTCAGACACAATGAATAAAAATCCGAGTCATCAATTCATTGTGATCACGATAATTTTAAGGAGGAAGTAAAAAATATGAAAAAAGGTATTTCTAAAGTAGCTGCAGCTATGTTAGTTGGTACTATGGCAGTTGGCATGCTTGCAGGTTGTGGTTCCAAACCAGCAGCTCCTGCTCCAGCTCCATCAGCTCCATCAGCTCCAGAAGCAGGCGAAGAGGCTGGCGGTGCACTTGCAGAAGCAGCAGCTAAATAC
>JAZUHQ010000107.1:0-3171 GCA_045641805.1 Lachnospiraceae bacterium | reverse complement strand
CATGTCGGCCAGCATAAGTTCTCTGATAAAGTTCCTGAATGAGACCCCATGTTGCTTACAGGTCTCTACAAATGTGTTGATCAGGCACGACTTCTCCGCGCCGCCTCTGCTACAGAAAAACAAACTGTTCTTCCGCTGGCCTGTTATCGGGCGGATGGCTCGCTCCGCCAGCATATTGTCTATCGTATAGTCACCATCCTTCCGGTAGGCAAATACCTGGTTCCAGAATTTATCCAGATAATTGACGGCACGTTTCAAAAGGTCGGATACCTGTTCCGGTGCACAGGCCATCCGGGCTTTCACATCCAGTACGATACTTCGCAGTTTTTTTACAATTGCCTCGGTACTGGCATCATTGCGTCTCTTGTATATCTCTGCTGGAGAAAGTCCCACATATCCATCCTCCTTGTGATAAAGCGATCCGATCAGTTGTACAATCTTTACAGCTTCTTTGCTGCCATCTGAGGCGGCATCCTTGGCCTTGACCATGACGTGCGCCATACAGCACAGATGCTCTATGTCCATCAGTTCATCATCCAAATAGAAGTACGCATCATAGCCATCCGACTGAAGGGATTTCAGCTTCGCATCGCCCAGGAAATTCTTCAGCACGCTTCTGCTCCGGCTGCCTTCCTTCAGCGTCTTCCCGTCCGCGTCCTTCAGGTCATCATAAAAGAAGATCACCGTCTTCTGCTTCTTGTTAACCAGACACCAGATATACACCTTCTCGTGCCCAAAATGGGTCTGGTAGCGATACCAGGTCTCGTCCACATTGACGACTGCGTCCTTCTGAAGTGCCTTGTTCTTGAGTGCTGGAAGCAGTTTCTTTAACGCCACCACACCCTTGTCCTCCCAGTTCAGGAGGCTTTGACGGCAGGTTTTCCAGTCCAGATCTGGCAAGAGCTGCTTGGCCTCACGGTAGGCCGGTGAGCTCATCTGATAGCGGTTACTCAACAGAAAGGCAAGCGTGTCTATCGTTATGCCTGTGCCTGGCACTATCTCCTTATAAAGCTCTGTGCCTTTTTCTTCTGCCATAGGGAAATAGCCTGTCTTGATCTCTCCTTCCGGTGTCATGTAGGTAATCTCCTCAAACAGATGTTCCTCTGCTATGGTGCGTACCTGACGCACTCTCCGCATGCGGCTCTTCAGTATCACGCAGCCTGGTTCAAGCTGGGTACGGTCACTATTATGCGTAATAGGTGCCTTGCTGTGCTGGATATCATATTTCCAGCCTTCGCGGCTGGGGCCATGATAGACACTCTGTGAATCGGTCTGTGTGGCTATGTCCTGTGTCTCCGATGACGATTCCTCCGCTGACTGAGCAGTTTCGCTCCCGTCAGTCGTCAGTGACTCCTTGGTCCCGTCAAAGTCATCCCGTCCATCATTCTTGCCCTTTGTCGTGCGCTTTCCGCCTTTGCCTTTCCGGCTCTTGGAGGTGTCGAACTGCTCCTTGTTACGAATGCCCAGACGAGATGCCAGTGTCGCTTTCTCATACTGTAGCTGCGCTATCGTCTTCCTGAGTTCTGCCTCCACCTTCTGGCTGCTCTTCTGCAGCTGGATGGACTCATCCAGCTTCTGCTGGAGTGAATCAAGACGCAACAGCATTTCGTTCATCTGCTGATCCTTCTCTCTGACCATCTCTGTCAGGAAGTCTATCAGGTAGCTTTTCTGTATCGGGTCCATCTCTGCATGTGGATCCTCGGGGACTGGCGCGTCTGCCAGCCCCCCGAGTCGTTCTAGGTTCAGTTTGCGTTGAAGAATTTCGTTCAGATCCATTGCTCTACAGATTTGGTGCTGCAAAGTTAGGATTTCCGATCTTCTCCTGCAAGCTTTTTTGTTACATATTTCTCTTTAAATTCATCGCCTTTTGCAACAGGATCATCTTTTCTTTTTCCTGACCCCCGTAGCACTTTTTTCGAGTACCAACTTCTTGATCACTGGTGTCTCCAATACGGCACACAGATCTGCCCAACTGATATAATACGTCTTCCCGTCATCATCCGTCTGGATGTCCAGAAACTTGTATCCTTCCACATAATGCTTCTCATGAAGATAGAATGCATGGTTCTCGAACTGAAACATCCGCACTGTTGTCCTTGACGAATTCATGAAAATATAGACATCACCATTGAGCGGGTCACGTAGGAAGCGGTGCCGTACGATCTCGGCCAGTTTCCGGTAGCCGTACCGCATATCTGTGCACCCCGGGATGAAGTAGAAGTGCTCCTGTCCGGTAAGTGCTAACATAGGGCTTTCAGGTTTTGTGCGAAGGTGAAGAACTCATCAAAGCTCATACCCTTGCGGGTCATGTGAAGGCCGTTGCCTAAATTGATAGTCAGAGATGCAATGGCTGGTTTCTGCTTCTTTCCAGCTTCACTGGTCGTAACCACGATCCTTGCTTCTGTTTCCTGTTGCTCCCGAAGATGTTGCATGGCTGTTGCTGCCGTTTCAGACGCAGGATTGGTGACCTCTAGTTGCGCAGGTCTGCCGACCACCTGCACCTCCTTTACCGAATGATTGATGCTCTGATACCACTTGCGGAATTCTTCAACATCGGCATGATAGCGCTCGCAGAACCAGTCAATACTCTGGTTGTTCATTCGGTCACGCGCAGGCGGAAGCTCTTCTCGCCTTCCCCCTTCCACGAGGCTCTCGCAGCCAATAAAGAAAGATTGATAATCTTTCGGCGAGAAAGAAGATCTTTTCAAATAATTTGCTCTTCTCGGCGAAGAGTTATCAACTCTTTTCAATGCCTGTGAGGATATCGTGTGCCATAAACTTGTATTTTTGGTTTACGGCTGCAAAAGGTCGGTATTATTTTTAAGGTACGCAAGACGGCAATTTTGGACGCTTACGCCATAAAGACCTTATATAGAAAAAATAGTTTTGACAATCTGTTTTCTATAAAGGTACTTTGGGGGTGCGGGAAGTATGTAAGCGTCCAAAAGGTGTGAAAACCCATTCTGACGGCCGTGTAGCCACGGTCGCCAAAAATTTTCGGACAGTATTTTTTCGATTTTTAACTACTTTTTGACCATCAGCAGCCGACTTAACAGCGCGTCATAGTCTTTTTCGCCAGCCATGTCGGCCAGCATAAGTTCTCTGATAAAGTTCCTGAATGAGACCCCATGTTGCTTACAGGTCTCTACAAATGTGTTGATCAGGCACGAC
>JAZUHQ010000106.1:0-6443 GCA_045641805.1 Lachnospiraceae bacterium | reverse complement strand
CAAGGAGTTTATTGATGGCATGGCTGCAGCTGACACCTCGGATCTGTTCGATCTCTGTACGGGTCACCGGCTGTCTGTAAGCCACAATGGCCAGTGTCTCCAGCATGACATCGGTCAGCTGATGGCGCTTTGGCTGATGGGTCAGATTCATGACATAATCATACATCTCCGGACTGG
This sequence comes from Lachnospiraceae bacterium, assembly GCA_045641805.1. Lineage (GTDB taxonomy): Bacteria > Bacillota > Clostridia > Lachnospirales > Lachnospiraceae > Coprococcus_A. Next base: position 6,266 of record JAZUHQ010000106.1, on the reverse strand, counting down.
TACACATCTGGAAGGAACCATCCAGTTCAATGATCCTGACACCTCTGTGGGCATCTTCATACTCATCTTTCATCTGTCTGGCAATCCGCAGCACCGTCTGTTTATCGTGGCCGATCGCCTTGCCTATATCTTCGGCGGATACCGCTTCCCCCAGTGTAAAGAGGATGGCTTCAATCGCCTGTTTGGTTCTTATGATATCTAATTCCATTAGGTCAGTTCCTCCACTTCAGTCTCTCCGTTACCATCTGGATTCTCACCCGGAGAGATCAGGATGTCATCAAACAGTGCTTCCTGGGAAACCACAACAGAACCATCTTTCATCAGTTCAAGGATAGCAAGGAATGTCACCACCACTTCTTCCCTTGTAGCCTGTCCCTCCAGCATCTTACGAAAGCTGACCGGTTGTTTGGCACGTTTGATGATATGACGGATGCCTGTCATTTTGTCTGCAAGCTTCACCGGTTCCTGTTCGATACGTCCGTACTGGCTTCTGACAGGGTCCAGCTTATCAAACTGCTTTTTGATCACCGCCTGATAGATCCGGTTCAGCTGCCCCAGTGTAACGCCATCAAAAAGGGCATCCAGGTCCACCGGTGGTTCAACATAGACCATATCAGATGGAATGGTTTTCCCCTTATAGACGGACTTGCTTTCAACAAGGGCTCTGTCTTTCAGTTCCTGTCCTATATATTTATACATCTTATACTCAAGAAGGCGCTGAACAAGCTCCATTCGAGGATCCTGTCCGGTCTCTTCCGCTTCTTTCTGTTCTACAGGCAGGAGCATCTGAGATTTGATACGGAGCAGAGTGGCTGCCATAACCAGGAAGTCACTGGTGATGTCCATATCCTCTTCTTCCATTGCCTGAATGTATTCCAGATACTGGTCGGTGATCATAACGATCGGAATATCATAAATGTCGATCTTATTGATATCGATCAGATGCAGGAGCAGATCGAGCGGGCCTTCAAAGCCTTCCAGTTTGTAAGTAATTGCCATGTTTAAAACCTCACTCAGATTAACAAAACTCATTTTAACATATCGGACTTTTATCGTAAATTCCATTTTCGTTAAAAATGTTGATTAAACCCCGTCAAAGTGCTATGATGAATAGGGATATTCGATGGGGTGCATCTAATTTTTCGATGCCAACCATCTATCTTATTTGTAATCGAAAAGGAGACATTTGTCATGAGTTTTGAACTGACTAAAAAACTGCCAACTCCGGCAGAGATCAAAGAATTATATCCTGTATCTGAGGCGATGGCTCAGCTGAAAGCCGTTAAAGATCAGGAATTAAAAGATATTATTTCAGGAAAAGATGACCGATTTATGGTCATTATCGGTCCTTGTTCTGCGGACAATGAAGACTCTGTTATGGATTATATCAGCCGTCTGGCCAGAGTACAGGAACAGATCGCGGATAAAGTCCTCATTGTGCCTCGTATTTACACGAATAAGCCTCGTACAACCGGTGAAGGTTATAAAGGTATGCTCCACCAGCCGGATCCTGAAAAAGCGCCTGACCTCTTAAATGGTCTGATCGCCATCAGAAAACTTCACATGGATGCTTTCGAGACATTCCATATGCCGATCGCAGATGAGATGCTCTATCCTGAAAATTACCGCTATCTCTCTGATGTTCTCTCCTACGTTGCCGTTGGTGCCCGTTCCGTAGAGAATCAGCAGCACAGACTGGTAGCCAGTGGTATCGAAGTACCAACAGGTATGAAGAACCCTACTTCCGGTGACCTTTCCGTTATGCTCAATTCCATCGTTGCCGCACAGAAGGACCATAACTTCCTTTACAGAGGCTGGGATGCAACAACAAGCGGTAACCCATATGCCCATGCGATCCTCAGAGGTGCAGTTAACAAACATGGTCAGAATCAGCCTAACTACCATTACGAGGACCTTCAGCTTCTTAACGAACTCTACCTCAAGAAGAATCTTGAGAACCCTGCCGTTATCGTGGATGCCAACCATTCCAACTCCGGTAAAAAACATAAAGAGCAGATCCGTATCGTCAAAGAGATCCTCAACAGCCGTCATCACTCCGACGATATCAAAAAGCTGGTCAAGGGTGTCATGATCGAGAGCTACATCGTGGAAGGTACACAGAAGATCGGTGTGGAGCCTCATATTTACGGAAAATCCATCACAGACCCATGTCTTGGCTGGGATGATTCTGAAAGACTCCTGCTTGATATCGCTGATCGCGTTTAAAAAATCGTCATTATCCTTCAATCAGAATAAAAGAAAGAAGCATCGCGTATGTATTATCACACGTAATGCTTCTTTCTTTATGCCCTTGCATGGGTATGTGTATAGATATCCCGGATCTTTCCGGTTGTCATTTTTAAATAGATCTGTGTAGTGGAAATATCGGAGTGTCCAAGCATTTCCTGTACGGAACGAAGATCCGCACCATTTTCAAGAAGGTGGGCTGCAAAAGAGTGTCTTAAGGTATGGGGTGTAATGTCCGCCTCGATACCAGCCGCCTGAGCATAGCTCTTGAGCAGTTTCCAAAAGCCCTGACGACTCATGGCCTTGCCATTGAAGTTCGTAAAGAGGATTGGATCAGAAGGATCTTTGATAAGCATCTCCCTGGACTGACGCATGTAGACACGCAGGGAGGCTTTGGCTACACTGCCGATCGGAATGATACGTTCCTTTCCTCTCTCCTGACAACGGATATAACCGGACTGGATATTCACATCATCCACTTTCAAGGAGATCAGCTCACTGACACGAATACCGGTAGCATAAAGCAGCTCCAGCATGGCTTTATCACGCACAGCCTTAGGGCCGGAGCCTTTTGGCTGGTCTAAGAGCCTGGATACCTGTTCGATCGTCAGCACTTCCGGTGTCCCTTTAACTACTTTAGGAGCACGGATGTGTTTCATTGGACTTTGTTCGATTCTTCTTTTCAGAACAAGATAATCGAAAAATGACTTGAGTGAAGCCACTGTCCTCGATAAAGAAGAGGTCTTGGCACCATTTTTCTCCATCATGAGGAGATAGGACTGGATCATGGTCTCAGTCACTTTTACGGGATCGGTCACGCCATTCATCTGCGCATAAGCTGCAAACTTCATCAGGTCTCTCCTGTACGATGCAATCGTATTTTCAGAAGACTGTCTCTCGTAATAGTGATAGTCTGCAAAGGACTGGATCAGTTTTTCCATAACCACCTCTTATTTCATGGAACGGCATCTTTCACAGACTGCCGCTGCAGCTTCGATCAGGCTGCTTCTAAAGCCGCTTGACTCCAGTTTAGCTACCGCTGCGATCGTTGTACCGCCCGGTGAGCAGACATTATCTTTCAGAAGGCCAGGATGTTCCCCTGTCTCAAGGACCATTTTTGCCGAACCCAGAACGGCCTGGGCAACAAATGTGTAAGCCTGTTTTCTAGGCATACCATAAGCCACCACGCCATCTGCCAGTGCCTCGATCAGCATATAAATAAAGGCCGGTGAACTACCGCTGGCAGCGGTTACAGCATCCATCAGTCTTTCAGGCACGGTCTCGCAGCGACCAAAAGATGTAAAGAAGGCATCAAGCTCTGCTTTCTCTTCTTCTGTGTAGGCATCGTCAGAGAATGAAATACCGGTCATACCTTCACCTACTTTGGAAGGTGTGTTTGGCATAGCACGCAGAATACGTGTGGATTGGCCCAGTAATCCCTTGAGATCGGCAATGGTATAACTTGGTGCCAGTGAAATAACGATCTTGGAAGGGTCGATGCAATCTTTGATCTCTGAGAGCACTTCATCATAAAACTGTGGTTTGATCGCAAGAATCACGTAACGGCTATTTTTTGCACACTCCGCATTGCTGTCAAAGAAATGTACGCCGGTCTCTGCTTCAAAAGCCGGACCTTTAACTCTGTCTTTTCTGGAGAATGCGAGATCCTCCGCCTTAAAAACGGAAAGGCAACCGTTCAGCATTGCTGAACCCATGTTGCCCATACCGATAAATCCATATTTAAACATTCTTTATTCGTCCCAGTTGTGATATACATTCTGAACATCATCATCCTCATCCAGAAGATCAAGGATCTTGTTCATTTTCTTGATGTCATCTTCGTTTGTCAGTGTAACCCATGTCTGTGGGATCATTGTCACTTCTGCGGAAGCCATTGGAATACCTTCGCCTTCAAGAGACTCTCTGACTGCGCCGAAATCATCAGGATCTGTTGTGATCTCGAAGGAATCTTCCTCATCAGCAAAGTCCTCAGCACCTGCATCAAGAGCGATCATCATCAGATCGTCAGCATCCATATCGCACTCTTCCTTATCAACGATGATCTGACCCTTCTTATCAAACATGAAGGATACGCAACCGGAAGTACCGATGGAACCGCCGCCCTTTGTGAAAGCACTTCTAACATTTGCAGCTGTACGGTTTTTGTTGTCTGTCAGTGTCTCAACGATGATAGCAACACCGCTTGGGCCGTAGCCTTCGTATGTGTTGTTCTCGTAGTTAACGGAACCCAGATCGCCTGCAGCTTTTTTGATACCTCTCTCGATCGTATCATTTGGCATGTTGTTGGATTTTGCTTTTGCAATGACATCACGAAGTCTGCTGTTGTTTGCAGGATCTGCACCGCCCTCTTTAACTGCGACAGCAATTTCACGGCCGATGATTGTAAAGATCTTACCCTTTGCAGCATCATTCTTCTCTTTTTTATGCTTAATGTTGGCAAATTTTGAATGTCCTGACATTTCTCTATCTCCTATCTTAAACTTTTGATTTTTATATATGCATTAACTGTAATATTTTATCATCATGTATTTAAAGTTTCAACCCCATTTTCAATGGTCAGACCGCGTGAAATCAAAGGTTTCTGCCTTATTTTGCTTCCTGTCCGCCCAGTTTTGTCACCTTGACCAGGCTGATCATGTTATCTCTCACACTCATGATCCTGAATCGATAGTTCTCATAATCCACAAAGGCGCGTTCACCCATCTTTGGGATATGCTCGAGTCTTGAGATCAGGAAACCGTTCAGGATATCAAACGCATCATCAAACTCGATGTTCAGTCTTTCTGCGATCTCATCGAGCTCAGCGATACCGCGGATCAGGTAATAGTTGCCGATACTCTGAATGTTATTTTCTTCAAGATCGTACTCATCGAAAATGTTGCCGACGATCTCCTCCAGGATATCTTCCATGGTAACAAGGCCGCAGCTCTGTCCATACTCATCGACAACGATAGCCATATGCTTCTTACTGGATTGCATCTGCTCAAACACGTCATCGATCCGGTTAGTTCCGGGCACGAAGAATGGCTTTCTCATGATATCCTTGATCTTGACATCCATATCACCGACCACAAAACATCGCATGATGTCCTTGAGGAAAAGCATGCCGATAATGTTATCCATATCCTCCTCATAGACCGGATATCTTGAATAGCTGCCATCGGCCATGATCTGAGCCGCTTCTGCCAAGGAAAGCTCACAATCGATACCCACGATATGTTTTCTGTGGGTCATGATCTCTTCCACGTTGATATCGTCAAACTTCAGAATGTTAGTGATCATCTCCGCTTCACTGTCTTCGATGACACCCTGTTCCTGACCTTCACTGACCAGTGTAATGATCTCCTCTTCTGTGACATTCTCCTCAAGATCTTTCTGAGTGATGCCAAAGAGGCGGAGGATCAAAAGAGAAATGACATCCGAAATCTTGACGAAGGGAAGGCAGATCAACTCAAGAAAACCCATCATAGGCAGGAAGACATAGGCCCATCCACGGGCATATTTGAATGCCAGACGCTTTGGCAGCATGGCGCCCAGAAGATAGACAAGGGTCACTACCATCAGGCATAAGAGACCATATCCGAGGATGGCAGCAGGTACATGAGACAGTCCCAGTAGACTTTCAAATCCGGGAATCAGGCGTCGGCTGATCGGACCGGCGATAAAGAGGCCGATCAGAAGCACACTGGCAATGGACGTCATATCCACCGTATTCAGAAAACGGGAAGGCTTATTGGCATAGTTTAAAAGCTTCTCCGCCTTTTTATCCCCCTCTTCTGCCTTATGCTCCAGCTCCGATTCACTCAGTGACATGACGGCCACATTGAAACCTTTGGAAATGGCATAGATCAATAACATCAATATACAGATAACAATTTTTATAACGGGATGACCGTCATCCATGATAAAACTTACTCCTTCTACAAAATCAGTTTGAATTTACAACAGAAATCATACCAAAAAATCTGAGTGTCGTCAACGGAGGCCCCATTGCAGGC
>JAZUHQ010000105.1:0-3105 GCA_045641805.1 Lachnospiraceae bacterium | reverse complement strand
CCTCCGACTTAATATCATTTATTAAGCTTAACAACGCTGTTTGTCATCGCAGCGTATACCATTGCAGGCATCTTTGATGCGATCTGCGGCGGCGGAGGTCTGATCACCATGCCGGCCTTGCTGGCCATGGGTATCCCTGTCCACAACGTGGCACCGACCAACCAGTGTGCCATTGTGCCGGGTGCTTTCATTTCCTTTGTCCGCTATACAAGAAGCGGTAAGATTCACTGGCCATCCGCTCTGATCGCCGCACCTGTGGCAACCGTGGCGGCCAACTTTGGCGCCAGACTGAATCTCTATCTTCCGGCTGACCTTCTGAAGATGATCATGATCGTGTGCATTCCTTTTGTGGCCCTGATCGTCTTATTTAAAAAGGACGTAGGTGAAGAGAACAGGGTGGCGACGCTTTCAAGAACCCGTGTCGCTGTCACGGCAGTCCTGATGGGTCTGATCATCGGCGGCTACCAGGGCTTTTATGGGGCTGGCGCCGGTACCTTCTTCATGCTGGCTTTTGCGATCCTGATCCGCCTGGATCTGGTCACCGCTTCCGGCTGTACCAAGCTGCTCTTATTCTCCGCACTTTTTGGTGCGGCTGTCACCTATTCCAGATCCGGACTGGTTCTTTGGAGCCTGTCACTGGTCGGCATGATCTGTTACTTTATCGGCAGCTATGTCGGCGCCGGACTGGCACTGACAAAGGGCGCCAAGGTCATCCGCCCGATGCTCATGATCGTCCTGACACTCCTGATTGGCAAGCTGGTGTTCGAGCTTTTCCTTTAATCGGAAATAGGGTAAAAAATGAAATAATTTGACTTTCATACTATTGGAGGCGTAAAAATATGATATGATAAAACATATCATATTTTTTTGGGGAGTTTTTATGATGCGTACCTTTCTGACGACCTATTTCAGCGTGTCGATATTGGCGGCATGCGTGACTACGGCATTCAGCTTACTGTCGTTTAGAAAAAGGAATAAGGCCGGTTTCCGGCTTGGCATGACCTGTGTCATGGGAACACTGGTCAATGTTTTCTATATCGGCAGTATTGTGCCTCACAGCTATCGGCTTATGTCGATGTTTTCCAGTCTCTACTTCAGCAGTATCGACTGGATCCTGATCTCGCTCCTCGGCTTTGTCTATGTCTTTATCCGACGGGAGCCGACGGCCTTTGAATCCAAAGCCTACAGACTGGCCAAGGGATTTGCGGTCTTTGAGACCATTCTGTTTATCATCAATATTTTCTATGAGATCGAAGTTACTTATGATTATCATGCGTTTGCACTTGCGATCTATGAATATAAACCGCTCTTTTGGTTTATCATTCACCTGATCTTCACCTACACGATGGTTGTCGTCGTTGTCTGTGTGCTGATCTACAAACTGAAACAGACACCGAGACAGTACCGCCCTCAGTATTATTTCCTGGTGGTCGGTATTATCATCATTGTCAGCGCCAATGCGATCTTCCTCTACCAGCCGGAAAAGACATTGATCAGTTATCTGGACTATTCGATCATCGGATATGCAGCCGCACTGGTTCTGGCCTACTGGGGCTGCTTCAAGTATGCCCGCCACAACATGCTGCAGACCTTATCCATGCTGATCTTTGATGAGATCGATCAGGGACTGGTCCTCTTTGACTATGAGGGATACCTGACCATGTGCAACGCCCGCGGTGCACAGCTTTTGGATGCCTCCCTGGAGGAGAGCGGGATCACACCGAAAGAATTCCGTGACCGCTACAACATCAACATTCCAAACCTGATGGAGGATTATTCCATTCAGTGTTATCCATCTGAGAAGGGTCTGAAAAAGATGCTCAGGTGTGACTATAAATGTATGAAGGATGAGAAGGGAAGACCGATCGGTTTTCTCTATACCTTCATGGACGTCGAGATCGTGACCGACCTTCTGACCGGTTTCTATGGCTGGGATTTCTTCAAACACATGGTGGATGTGGAAGGCAGCCGCCTGGACGGTGACAATGCGGTCATTGTCATGGATATCAATAATCTGGCGGTCTACAACAGCCTCCATGGCAGAGAAGCGGGCGACAAGAAGATCCGTGAGCTGGCCCAGCTCATGAGGGAATACCTGCCGATCGGTACCAACTTTGTCAGAGGTCATGAGGCCGAGCTGATCGGTGTCTGCTTCCAGACAAGTGAGCTGGAACTGAAAAACAGTGCCAGAAAGATCATCGCTGCCTTTGATGGTCAGGTGCAGTATGGTCTGAGTGAGACTTCTTCCAGGGGCCTTGGTATCGAGGAGGCACTTATGGATGCGGCCAAATCGCTGAATCAGAAAAAACTCATGAACCAGGATTCCGGACACAGCCATGTGCTCAATTCGCTTGTGCGTGCTGTTCACGAATCGGACCCGGATACGGAAGCCCATGAACGCAGAACCATGAAGATGGGCGCGATGCTGGGCGAGAGAATCGGTCTTTCCGATAGACAGCAGAGCCAGCTGTCTCTCCTCTGCCTGCTTCATGATATCGGTAAGATCGGTATCCCGCTTGAAATTTTAAATAAACCGGGAAGACTGTCTACAGAAGAGTGGGAAGTTCTTAAGTCCCATGTCCGTAAGGGTTATGATATCGCCATGAGTACGAGTGAGCTTTCCGATATCGCGGAAATGATCCTCCATCACCATGAACGCTGGGATGGCAAAGGCTACCCGGATGGTCTCAGCCGTGAGACGATCCCTCTCCTTTCCCGTATTATCAGCATTGTGGATGCCTTTGATGCCATGGTGCATAACCGGCCTTATAAGAAGGCCATATCGGTGGAAGAGGCAGTCACCGAGCTGAGATACTGTGCCGGCTCACAGTTTGACCCGCATATCGTCGCAGAGTTTATCCGCATGGTTCATCATGAAAGCATTGATGAGCTGGACGATCCTGCGGACTATCGCGACCAGATGCCGGTTCCTGCAGAGGAGAATGGCCGCGACATAAGAGAAGTGGATAATGCCTTTTCCGTGGCTCACAGCCGCTATATCCTGGATGAGGAGGATTACATCCTGGAAGTGGATGACATGTTTGAGTACGTGACCGGCTATTCTGCTCAGGACGTGGCCGACCGCAAGATGCGACAGAGAGACCT
>JAZUHQ010000104.1:0-3102 GCA_045641805.1 Lachnospiraceae bacterium | reverse complement strand
CTTAGTTTAAGAAAATACTAAAGGGGTTGTTTTAGGTGAATAAAAAACAGAAAAAAGTATTGTATAGGATCATCATTGCAGCTGTTTTGATGATCGTGTTTTCCCTGCTGCCGATTGAAGGTATCCTTCAGTTTGCTTTATTTATGATTCCATATCTTGTGATTGGATATGACATTCTCAGAAAAGCAGGTCTTGGTATAAAAAACAGACAGGTGTTTGATGAGTGTTTCCTGATGGCTGTGGCAACCATTGGTGCCATTGCCCTGGGTGATTACAAAGAAGGCGTTGCTGTTATGCTCTTCTATCAGATCGGCGAGCTCTTTCAGAGCTATGCAGTCGGCAAGAGCCGCCGCAACATTTCCGATCTGATGGATATCCGTCCGGACTATGCTAATCTTGAAACAGATGACGAGATCGAAGAAGTGGATCCGGATGATGTCGAGATAGGCAGTATCATCGTAGTTAAGCCGGGTGAAAAGGTACCTTTGGATGGTGTGGTCATTGAAGGCAGTGCGACTCTGAATACAAGTGCACTGACAGGTGAGAGTGTTCCACGTGAAGTGACTGTGGGTGATGAGACCATCAGTGGATGCATCAACATGACAGGTCTGCTTCGTATCCGGACAAGCAGAGAATTCGAGGAATCTACCGTTTCCAAGATCCTGGATATGGTGGAGAATGCTTCCTCCAGAAAGTCCAAATCTGAAAACTTCATTGCCAAATTTGCGAGAGTGTATACACCCGCTGTTTGCTACAGTGCCCTGGCACTGGCGATCATTCCGCCACTGGTTCGTCTCGTGATCATGGGCCTGGCACCTATGTGGGGTGACTGGATCATGAGAGCTTTGACATTCCTTGTTATCAGCTGCCCATGTGCATTGGTTGTCAGCATTCCACTGAGCTTCTTTGCAGGTATCGGCGGTGCCAGTCACGAGGGTGTTCTGGTCAAAGGTTCCAACTATCTGGAGACATTGGCCTCTTCCAAGATTATTGTGTTTGATAAGACAGGTACCATGACAGAAGGTGTTTTCGAAGTGACAGATATTCATGAGAAAGGCATCACAAAGGATGCGCTTCTTGAGTATGCAGCACTTGCAGAAAGCTATTCTTCTCATCCGATCAGCTTAAGTCTCAAAAAGGCCTATGGTAAAGAGATCGATGAGAAGCGTGTGACAGATGTGAAAGAGATTGGCGGTGAAGGTGTTACTGCCCTGGTGGATGGCAGACCTGTGGCAGCAGGTAATGCCAAGCTGATGAAGCGTCTCGGCCTTTCCTATGATACGGAAACAGGTGTTGGAACAATCGTCTATGTGGCTGTGGAAGATGCCTATGTCGGCTATATCCTTATTTCAGACCGTATCAAAGCCCATGCCAAGGATGCCATCAAAGCCTTAAAGGCAGCCGGTGTGGCAAAAACAGTGATGCTGACAGGCGATGCCAAGGCAGTGGCTGACCATGTGGCAAAAGAACTGGGTATCGATGACGTTCACAGTGAACTGCTTCCGGGTGATAAGGTAGATCAGGTAGAAAGACTGATCAGCGGTAAGAAGGAGAGTGATAAGCTTGTCTTTGTAGGTGACGGTATCAACGATGCGCCTGTACTGACAAGAGCAGATATCGGTATTGCCATGGGTGCGCTTGGTTCGGATGCAGCCATTGAAGCGGCTGACGTCGTCCTGATGGACGATGATCCTTTGAAGATCGCCAAAGCCATCAAGATTGCCAGAAAGTGTATCGGTATCGTTTATCAGAATATCTACTTTGCGATTGGTGTTAAGCTTCTGTGCCTCCTTTTAGGCGCAGTCGGTATTGCCAACATGTGGCTGGCCATTTTCGCTGACGTTGGTGTTATGGTCATCGCGGTACTCAATGCCATCCGTGCACTCAGAGTGAAAGATTTGTAGAAATAAAGGAGAGCATCATGCACGTACTTGTAACACTTCCGATCAGTGAGGAGCAGAAGGGCCGTCTTGTGGAGGCGGCTTCAGATAAAACATTTGTATTTGAAAACGCAGCAGATATCACAGAGAAAGACCTGGAAGGGGCAGAGATTATTCTCGGCAATATCAAAAAGGCTTCAGATCTTGCTTACTGTAGGCATTTAAGATGGGTCCATCTGAGTAATGCAGGTGTGGATGATTATCTGAAACCGGGGATTTTGCCGGATGGGGTAGACCTGGCGAACGGAACCGGGGCTTACGGTCCTGCTATTTCCGAATATATGGTGGGAACTACCTTTATGCTTTATAAGAAGCTGGATCATTACATGAGGGATCAGGTTGATCATACCTGGCATCAGGACGGACAGGTTCGTCTGGTACAGGGATCCACAGTGCTTGTTCTTGGACTTGGCGATATCGGCAGCAGTTATGCGATGAAGATGAAAGCTTTAGGTTGTCATGTGATCGGTGTGAAGCGAAGACCTTCCGAAAAGCCTGAGTGGCTGGATGAGCTTTATACAGAGGAGATGACAGATGCATTGCTTGAAAGAGCAGATATTGTTGCGATGAGTCTTCCCGGAACGAAAGAGACCTATCACTTCCTGAATGCACGCAGGATCGGTATGATGAAGCAGGATGCCATCGTGATCAATGTGGGCCGTGGGGTTTGCATTGATACAGAGGCTTTGACAGAAGCTCTTTATGAGAAGCGTATTGGCGGAGCTGCGCTTGATGTTATCGAAGGGGAGCCGCTGAGAGCGGATCACCCAATCTGGGATGCACCGAGAGCAGTGATCACACCACATATTTCAGGAAGAACCATGCAGCCGGACACACTGGACAGGCTGGTTTCCATGTTTGCTGAAAATCTGAAAAAAGATAAAAACGGAGAACCTCTGAGCTATCTGGTAGACCTTCAGACAGGGTATCAGCAGTAACAGGAATCAAAAGGATAATACAAAAGACGGCAAGAAGTCATAGATGAACTTGTGCCGTCTTTTTTTATTGCAAATCGTAGAATATAGAATTCGCATGTCAAATTTGCCTATAACGCGTTAAATTTGCCAGTTTGTTGAACAAGAACATAAAAGATGGTATATAGAAGACAAGTAATTCGACATAAAGAGGTATGTTGTATGAAGAAATGGATTCAGGAATTGAT
>JAZUHQ010000103.1:0-2486 GCA_045641805.1 Lachnospiraceae bacterium | reverse complement strand
ATGGATCTTCAGGGTAAGGGCTTTGACCCACGTAAGCTTCTTGCACCAGGTGCTGATGCGATTATCGCAACAGTTAAAGAGAAAATGGAATTATTCGGTTCCGTTGGCAAAGCTTAATATATCACTTTAAACGATCGACCTCCGCAGGCAACTGCGGAGGTTTTTTTATATCATAGGAACTTCGTTCCTATGATATAAAAAGCCTCCGGCAGGATGCGCACTCGCACATCTGGAAGATGTCGCTGATGCGACCGTGCTCGGCACGCAAAGTCCGTTTGCGGACTTTGTTCTCTTATAGTAACTTTGTTCCTTATATTCTATACTTGACAAAAAGTGTCTAACGCGTTAGACTATAATTGTCTAATGGATTAGACAATTGATATCAAAGGAGAATAAAAATGGAAACGCCTAAAGTTTTTGAGAGTGAATACAGATTCTGCCTGCTGCTGTGGGAGAATGAACCTATGACGAGTGCCAGCCTTGCCAAGCTCTGCAAGGAGGAGCTGGGCTGGAGCAGAACAACGACATACACAGTGATTAAAAGGCTGAGTGAGCGTGGTGTGGTGAAAAATGAGAATTCGGTGATCACTTCCCTTGTGAGCAAGGAAGAAATACAGCGAGCTGAAATGGAAGAGATGATGGAGAAGACCTTTGAGGGTTCGCTGCCTGCTTTTGTGGCTGCTTTTGCAAAGCGCCAGAAGCTGACTGACAGCGAGATCGATGCGATCATGGCGATTATCGACAAGTAGGAGGAGAGAGAATGGATCAATTATTTCTACAGATCGTCAATACAAGTATAACAGCCAGCTGGCTGGTCCTTGTGATCATTGCGATCCGTCTGATATTCAGAAAAGCACCCAAATGGACTATTTGTCTTCTGTGGGCACTGGTGGCGATCCGTCTGGTTTTGCCCTGGTCGATCGAGACTTCTTTCAGTATGGTGCCGTCCAGGCATACACTGCAGATCAGCGAAACAGCTGATGTACCGGTGGTGATTCAGACAGGATTTAAAACTGTGGATGAACAGCTGAAGTCCATGAGAAACGAATCCGTGAGCCATCCGGCTGTTTCATATGAAGAGAAGTACCAAACACCGCTTCTTTCTGAAAGACATAACCCCTTAGGACTGATCTGGCGTGCCGGCCTTCTGCTGATGGCTGCTTATGCGCTGATCACTTATACCCTGCTTCGCAGAAAGGTGGCCACAGCGACAAAGCTTGCTGACAATATCAAACGCAGCGAATGGATCGATACCCCCTTTGTGCTGGGGATTCTGAAACCGGTCGTTTACCTTCCTTATACACTGCAAGAGGAAGATCTGGAGTACGTGGTGGCTCACGAGTTAGCCCATATCAAAAGAAAAGATTACCTGTGGAAACCATTGGGCTATACATTGCTTTCCGTTTTCTGGTTTAACCCTCTTTTCTGGGTGGCCTATATCCTCTTTTGCAGAGATATCGAAGCGGCCTGTGATGAGAAGGTTGTCCGCGGAATGGAAGATAGGGACCGTAAATCCTATGCCAAAGCCCTGCTGCACTGCAGCATCCGCAGATACTACGTCACTGCCTGTCCGCTGGCATTTGGTGAGGCGGGAGTAAAGGAGCGTATTATGAGTGTTTTGAATTATAAGAAACCAGCTTTGAGAGTGATTGCTTTATCTATTGCCGTGTGTATGATCACCGGTGCATGCTATCTGACAGATCCTGTATCTGAGGTGAATCAGCCGGCTGAGACTGAAACAGTCAAGGTTAAGATGAATGAGGAAGCAGGCGCGGAAGCGGTGATCCATTTTCTGACCCTGCTGGGAACAACGAATGAAAGCGGTCGTTACGAACTGATCACGGCTGAGAACGCCGATATGGAAACAGCTGTAGCGGATTTTTATGCAACCTTGGCGCCATACCTGAGTGACCAGGTGCTGAACAAGATGATGGGCAACCGTATGCCTTTGAAATACGATCAGGAGTACTTTGACGATCCGATGGAAGTGCAGATGGTTGATACTACGGTCAAGAAGGATGCATCCGGTGTGGATGCCATGTATGTGTATGATTTCGTCATGACCACATCTAATCACACGGAGACCTTAGTTTATGTCGGTGCAGCCGGTGTCAATGCGGAAGGCATCATTACCTATTTCTACAGCGGCGAAAGTGTCCAGTATCCGTATAGTGATGAAGAAACGATCAAGGCCTATGTGGATGACCTGCTGGCTCCATTATCCAATAAAAAAGCAAAGCAAAAACCGCTGACGGATAAAGAGAAGAAAAAATATGCGGGCGCTGATGTCAAAATTGTGACAGAGGATTATATGTATTATTTAAACAGCCAGGATCACTTTGTGACCTGTATTGAAGCTTCCGAAGACAATGTTTTTCGATTTGAAGGAAGGTCTTCCGTTGATTCGGACTATGCAGATGAGGTGACGGAGGTATTGTTTAACCGCCTGATGGAGGATGATGTGCCGGAAGTCTTTGTCTGCAATG
>JAZUHQ010000102.1:0-8005 GCA_045641805.1 Lachnospiraceae bacterium | reverse complement strand
CATTCTGGTTCCGTCTGCCCAGAGTACTCACCATGCTGGTACTGTTCTTTGGTACTGTAGTATGTAATGCCAGGGCAGGGTATTACGACTATTATGACAGCCTGTACAACTGCAATCTCAGCAGCCAGTACGATTCGCAGAGGATCGCTTTCCTGATTCAGCATCTCTGCCACTACTTCCGGTGAATCCGCACTCAGAAGCTGAACCTCTTCCTCTTCTTCTGCCATGACCGGCATGGCAAAGGCCAGCATCGCACCAAGCAGTGCATAGACCCATTTATGTTTAATCATGTTTTCATTTCTCCTTTTTTAAACAGCCAGTGCATGGACGGCTGCCTTTGCCGCAGATGCCGCATCTGATGTATAGAGATCGGCACCGATCTCATCACAGAAAGCCTGTGTGATCGGTGCACCGCCGACCATGATCTTCACCTGATCGCGGATACCTTCCTTTTGGGCCAGTTCAACAACTCTACGCATTTCCGGCATGGTGGTCGTCAGCAGGGCACTACATGCAATGATATCACATTTTTCGCGAAGCACCGTATCCACAAAGTTTTCTGCCGGCACATCGGTGCCCAGATCGATGACTTCAAGGCCGCTGCCTTCCATCATGATCTTGACCAGATTTTTGCCGATGTCATGCATATCGCCCTTGACCGTTCCCAAGACCACCTTGCCCACCTTCTCGGAGGCCGCGCCGGCAAGGAGCGGTTTCAGCTGATCCGTCGCAGCCGTCATACAGCGGGCTGCCATCAGCATTTCAGGGACAAAGACTTTACCGGCTGTAAAGTCATCACCCAGCCTTGACATACCTTCCACAAGGCCCTCGGAGAGGATCTTCTGGGCATCCAGGCCTTCTTCCACGGCCTGACTGCAATATTTGAGCACACGCTTCTTCTGGCCCTTCTGAAGCGCCAGAGCAATCTTGGAAAGGATGCCATCCTGTGGCACCTCCTCCTGTACCACTGCGACCTGCTGCTGAATTCTGGTTTCTTTCAGACGTCTGACAGGCTCAGCCGCTCTGTAGTTGCGTGTATGTAAAATCTGATTGTATTTGTCAATTTCATCATCGATAAAAGGATCAACATGGGTAAAGACCGTACCAGGACCACCGTAAGTGATACATGGAATATAGTGGCCACCCGGACAGTTCTGAGCAAGTGTCCGGCTCACATAGGCACGGATCTCCGGCTCTGTGGCATCCTTTCGGTCGATGGCCGCACCGATGCCGCCCATGAGCACCATTCGGCCTCCGATTCTTCTCTGAAGTGCCGGGATGTCATTTTCCGGCAGAGTGCCCTGCCAGATCTGAATACCGATCTCGATCATGTCCTCTACGATCGGTACAAGATAAGAATCGGCATGGTGGATCGCGATCACACCCTGCTCTCGGATATAGCCATAAAACTTTCTGTAAGGCTCTTTAAAGAACTCGCGCCATATATCCGGCTGCATAAAGAGCGCATTTTTGGTTCCCCAGTCATCGTGGGACAGGATGGCATCCGGATGCAGCTTGTCAATGAGGAGCTTCACATAGCCAAGACGATATTCAAAAATGTAATCGATGAGTTCGTGCATCTCCTGTGGATGCTCATAAAAATTGGTCAGTGTATCTTCAAAGCCCATGAGGAAATGGCACTGTTCAAAGATACCGGTACCCATCAGAGGGGCTACCAGGCGTCCATTTCTGTGTGCTTCTTCCTTCTCTGCGATCACCGCTTCCCAGCCTTCCATACAGTTGGCATAAAGATCCGGTGCATGGACATAGTCTCTCCATCTTGTGATATCCTTACACACCTTGTTCTCTTCCGTCACGTGCGGGGTAGGACCCGGTGCATCCTCAGGAAAGAGGATCGTTGTTCCCCATCTGTCCACGCTGATGGAGCCACGCAGACGGTTTTTATTCAGGTATCCATTGATCGGGTGCGCAAAGATCACTTTGAACGCCTCGTACTGTTTGAGCTGTCTTTCCGGTCTTCCGTCCGGTTTCAGATTTTCATATAAGATTTCTGCCGGTGTCATCATTTTTATTCACCTCTTTGATAGAGTATGCAGGATGTATAGGTAATGGTATTCGGTCCGTAATTATACGCCATGCCTGATTTCTCACACACATCGCTGACCCAGAGGCCGGTGGCCTCCATGGATGGATAGCGCTTATCCGGATAACGGCATGGTCTTTCGGGATAGGTGCATTTGTGACATCTGGTACAGGCCCCTGCTCCAAGCGGGATACAGGACGGTTCTAGCTTTTTGGCCTGACGGACCAAGGTGTCAAAAGCCTTTTTATGATGCTGCATGGTCTGACTGATCACCGTCATGTCGAAAGCATCTGCCATCTGGCCTGTCGTCTGTACGAGAAGGCCTCCGCTGCAGTTTTCAAGCTTTCTTCTGAAATATTCCAATGACCCACAGGCCGGCGGACAGCTCCAGCTCTTGCCATAGTTCTTGCACTGGTCAGAAGCGCACATCTTCCGCACCTCTTCTCTGAAGATCAGAGATTCTTTATTCAGCTTGCCCACCTGTGAGAAGCCGATCTGCCTGGCCAGTTTACCTATGTGTTCCATCGCTGTCTTGACACTCCAATACTGTTTTTTGTAATATAACTTATAGTATAACGAATAAATGGGCCGGACGCAATGCCCTGCCCGGGAGGAACTTACATGGCAAGGATCCGTATCGGAAAAGACCCGAAAACAATCGAATATGACCCACAAAAACGCATGTCTCTGACTGAGATTCTGCGAAAAAACGGCATCTTTATCCGGTCTGATTGCGGTGGCAAGGGGACCTGTGGCCAGTGCAAAGTAAGCGTGACCGCGGGCGGAAAAACCGACATCCACCCGGCCTGTACCTATGTCCCTGAAACAGACATCACGGTTCTGCTTCCAAAAGAACAAGCTGCCGATATACAGATGACAGCCCTTCCAAATGACATGATTGAAAATGCCGTCTATGGCATCGCTGTCGATCTTGGCACGACCACCATCGGTCTGAACCTCTATGATCTGACGACCGGAAGGCGCCTTGGCACACGGACCGAAGCCAACCGACAGGCTGCTTTTGGCGCAGATGTCATCACAAGAGCCGACTACACGATGAAACACCCGGAAGGCCTGATGCAGCCCTCAGCCCTTGCCCATGACCAGATCAAGGCCATGACCCGTGCACTTTTGCAGGCACTCAGGCTTCCTGACCAGCCACCAGCCTTCACGGCCATTGCCGGCAATACCATCATGCAGCATCTCTATGCCGGACTGGATCCAAGGTCCATCGTCCTGGCTCCCTATAGACCGGACCACTTCTTTGATACAGGCTGCAGCGATCATCTTCGCCTGGCGCCATGTATCTCAGGCTATGTGGGCGGTGACATCACCGCAGGTCTCTGTTCATCCGGTATGTACCTGAACGAAAAACCGTCTCTTTTGATCGATATCGGCACCAATGGCGAGATGGCCATCGGCTGCCAAAAAGGGATCACCTGCTGTTCTGTCGCTACCGGTCCTGCCTTTGAAGGGGCACAGATCCAATGCGGTATGACCGCCATCACCGGCGCCATCCGCCATGTCACCTGGAACGGCGCATCGCTTGACTTTGATATCATCGGCACCCATATCCCATCCGGTATCTGCGGCAGCGGTCTGATCGACCTGCTGGCCATCCTTCTGGACCTTGAGATCATCGATGAGACCGGATGGCTCATGCCACCGGAGGAGATCGACGATCTGCCTCCTTACTTTGAGGATCATCTTGAGGAGGACGAGGACGGCAACGGTATCCTCTATCTGACTGAAGATCATCATCTATACCTCTGCGCAGCGGATATACGAAAACTCCAGCTGGCCAAATCGGCCGTCGCAGCCGGTATTGAGATTCTCATGGAGACCACAGGCCTATGTGCAGGTGATCTTGAACACTTATATATCGCCGGCAGCTTTGGCGAGCATCTGACCATTGCATCAGCCGTCTCCATCGGCATGATCCCAGTGGCTCTGTCCGAAAAGATCCTCTGCATTGGCAACAGCTCCCTCGCAGGTGCTTCCATGCTCCTTCTTGAGGAGGATGCCTATTCGCGCATGCTGTCGATAAAAAAACTTTGCAACTACGTGGAACTCTCAGGAAACAAAGCATTTGCTGACCGTTTCATTGAACATATGACTTTTTAGAAAAGGAGGCTCCTATGGAACTCTACTATCCACTGATCTTAGATGGTGCAACAGGTACACAGCTTCAGAAACGCGGGATGCCTGTGGGTGTCTGCTCCGAAGACTGGGTCATGCATAACCCTTGGGCCATCAAGGACCTTCAGTCCAAATATATAGAAGCAGGCAGCAACATTGTCTATGCCCCTACTTTCAGCGCCAACAGTGTCAAACTGGAAGAGAACAACCTCTTTAATGAGGTGCACCACTATAATACATCCCTTGTCAGCTTTTCCAAAGAAGCAGCAGACGGCAAGGCTTATGTCGCCGGCGACATCGCACCGATCGGCAAGTTTCTGGCGCCTATGGGCGATATGAGTTTTGAAGAAATGCTGGATGTCTACCTGGAGCAGGCCAAAGCGCTGGAAGAAGCCGGTGTAGACCTCTATGTCGTTGAGACAATGATGACCATCGCCGAAGCCAGAGCCGCTGTTCTGGCTGTCCGCAGTGTCAGCCGCAAACCGATCTTCGTGACTTTCACCTGCGACGAAAAAGGCAAATCCCTGACCGGTACGGATATCACCGCTGCCCTCATGATCATGCAGGGCATGGAGATCGACGCTTTCGGCATGAACTGTTCCGTCGGTCCTAATGACATGCTGACACAGCTCAAGCGCCTTTCAAACTACAACGAAGTCCCTCTCATCGCCAAGCCAAACGCCGGTATGCCACAGTTTAAGGATGGCAAGGCTTACTATGACTGTCCTGCTGACGAATTTGTCCGCTATGTCTCCGCCTTTGCAGAAGCTGGTGTTGCCATCTATGGCGGCTGCTGCGGTACAGAACCTGACCATATCCGTGCCATCCATGAAACCGTCAAGGATGTGAAGATCACCCTCCCCGAGCCAAAACATACAGACCTTCTGCCACTGGCTACAGAGAAGGAAGTCTTCCTTCTGCCAAGAGACGTCAAGATCGGCAGCATCCTTCCTTGTGATGAAAACCTGAGTGAAGCCCTGGAGACCGCACTGGATGAAGATCGCCCGGTCATCGCCATTGCGATCACTTCCATGGATCAGCTCGATGACTTTGCGGATAACCAGTATGCCCTCTCCAAGCCGCTCTGTATTGTCACCGATGACAAGGCTGTGCTTGAAGAAGCCTTAAAGCTTTATCAGGGCCGTGCCATGTATGAAGGCAGTCTCAGCGAAGCCGACCTGAAACCATTGTCCGAAAGGTATGGCCTCGTCTATTAGACAAGATCTGGCCGGATCGTGAACGAAGAAAAAAGCATAGAGAACAAAAAAAGGAAGTATGGATCATCCAGGGTTGATGATCCATACTTCCTTTTATATTAGAAAACATGGAAATTTACATTTTGAGTGATCAATCTTTTACAGATCAAGTTTCAGATCGTTCTCGCCGATCCAGCCCATCTTTCTGAGCACTTCACCAAAGATATAAGTCAGTACTGCAGGAAGAACGAAACAGATCAGAAGCAGACCGATCCAGTCCATAGATGTGATGCCTGCTTTTGTGCCTGCGGCGATGTCGTTGAGCCAACCTGTGTAAACACCGATCTGACCAACAAGACCGCAAGTACCCATACCGGAAGAAACGGCTGCACCGTTCATCTGCATGTGGAAGATACATGTCGCAATAGGACCTGTAATGGCAGATGTGAGAATAGGTGCGATCCAGATACGTGGATTCTTAACGATGTTGCCCATCTGAAGCATGGAAGTACCAATGCCCTGTGCCACAAGACCACCGACCTTGTTCTCCTTAAAACTCATGACAGCGAAACCAACCATCTGTGCACAGCAGCCTGCTACGGCAGCACCGCCTGCAAGACCTGTCAGGCCGAGGGCTGCACAGATCGCTGCACTACTGATTGGCAGTGTCAGTGCGATACCAACAAGAACGGAAACAAGAATACCCATGAGCAGTGGCTGAAGCTCTGTAGCCCACATGATCGCCTTACCTACAGCAGATGCCGCCTGACCGATCGGACTGGCAACAAGATAAGCCACACCACAACCAACTAAGATTGTCACGATTGGTGTCACGATAATATCAACCTTTGTCTCCTTGGAAACCAGCTTACCACACTCAGCGGCAATAACAGCAACAACGAATACAGCTAAAGGACCGCCTGCACCGCCCATAATGTTGGTTGCATAACCAACAGGGATCAGTGAAAACATAACCAGTGGCGGTGCCTGAAGGGCATAACCGATGGCAGCTGCCATAGCAGGACCTACCATTGCAGATGCAAGTGCACCGATGGTATATGGTGTCTCACCGATTGTACAGATAGGATTAGCAAGGAATGGAACATGGAACTGGTTACCCAGTGTATTTAAGATCGTACCGATCAGCAGTGTACAGAAAAGACCCTGTGCCATAGCACCAAGGGCATCGATCAAATAACGCTGAACGGAGATCTCAACATTCTTTTTCTTTAAAAATGATGACATAGCTTTCTCTCCTTTTTCTAAAAAATTGACACCGTCTTGTCATTGACAATCGAGGTGTCTTGTCACCTGTCAACTTAACACATATAATAGACCCATTTACTGTAAAGGTCAACTGTTTTTTTCCAAATTAAATGTACGTCTTCATGCACATACTGCGAGAAGCTTTCTCGTTTCATAGAGAGCAAAGTCTATGAAGCAAAAAAAGCCTCCCGGGTTTTACCGAGAGGCCGAGCATTCACCTAATGCTGAAAGAATGATAATACAATAAAGAATACCACCGGTACAAGCAGGCAAGGCAGCATGTTGAGTGTCTTGAATTTTTTGATACCGAGGATAGAGATGCCGGAGCTGGCGATGAGAAAGCCACCGACAACAGAGATCTCTGTCATCAGATCTGCACTCATAAAGTCACCGAGAAGTTTAGCGAGAAGGTAAATACCCCCCTGCCATAAGAACAGGACGCCCGCTGCAAGCGCCATTCCAATACCGTAAGCAGATGCCAGAACGGTGGAGGTTACCAGGTCCAGTGTGGCATTGGTGAAGAGGAAGGTATGATCTCCATAGAGGGCACTGTTGATCGGTCCCAGAATGGAAAGGGTGCCGATACAGTAGAGCAGAATACCTGTAGACAGGCCTTCTGCCAGTCTTCCCTTACCGGAGAAACGGTCCACCAGACGGTTAAAGGCACCGTCGATGTCCAGCATGGTGCCGATCAGGCTGCCAAGCGCCAGAGCCACGATGAAGAGTACCGGATAGTTGCTCTCCGGCATACGGTGGACAATGGAGTTAATACCAAGACCAGCCGCAGCAAGACCCATGGCATTAAATAAGGTTTCTTTATATTGTTCTTTAATACCCTGTCTCAGAACGCTGCCGACAATACTGCCGGTCAGAATCGTACAGGTATTAACGATGGTTCCTAACATTCCATTCACTCCTAATTATGTTTGTTGGCGATATAGTCATTGATCTGAGCAACCACTGTATCACAGTCCATACCATGAACGATACATGCAGTCTCCAGCTTTTCACCTCTGGAAGATGGGCAGCCAACGCAGTGCATGCCATTCATCATCAGCACATCAGCGATACCCTGATCGTAATCGAGCATTTCTCCCATGATGGTATCCTTGCTCACAACAAGTTTCTTTGGACTTCCTGATTTAAATAATTTTGAAAATAAGCCTAACATCTGATGTCTCCTTTTTTATTCGAATAGAACCCGCCTGGGGCTATGTCATCTGGTCAATTACTTTTCCTATTCTACCACAAGTTTTCAGGCAGGTACACTTTCTTTCAGTGCTTTCAGCTGTTTTCTGCGCACAATTAAATACAGAATGAACTGAGCCAATGCCGTGATGATCCATGAGATCGGATAGGA